>JADHNL010000010.1 GCA_016779525.1 SAR86 cluster bacterium
GGTGAAAATTATATTATCTAATCTGTAATCACCATGGACAATAGAAGCGTACTTTTGTTTAGGAATTTTTTTTGGTATCCATTCTATTAAGTTGTGCATAGCATCAATTTTTTCTGTTTCTGAATCAAGATATTGCTTAGTCCACCTGGAAGTCTGTCTTTCTATGTAGTTTCCTGCTTTCCCAAAATCTTCCAAATCTAACTTCTTATAGTCTTGTTGATGCAATGAAGCTATCCCATTATTCATCTCGTTAAATACTGCTAATCTTCTTGTTTTCTCGATTTCTTTTGCTACCGGGTCCCAGTAGATGTTGCCATCACAAAATTCCATTATGTAGAATGATGTACCTATGACATTATCGTCTTCGCATAAATGATAAGTTGATGGAGTAGGTACTTCAGTACTCATTAAAGCTGTCAAAACACGATATTCTCGATCTACTGCATGAGCAGATTTAAGGAGCTTTCCTGGCGGCTTTCGTCTTAGAACATAACTTTTACTAATGCTTTTTAATAAATAAGATGGATTAGATTGGCCGCCTTTAAATTGCTTGTACTCAATAATCTCATCTATTTTAGAGCATTGCTCTTGGAGGTATGAATTTAAGATTTTTAAATCGAATTTAAGGAAATCAGCAACATCTTTGGTGCCTGAAAATTGTTCACTCATAGGTTTTTGAATTTTTAAGAGTTAGGCTTTGATTTTCTTTCTCTAAAGAGTCTATTCTTCTTTCTTGCTGTTCGACTCTATTTTTAAGTGATTTATTTTCTGTTTTGAGTTTAAAATTTTGTTCAATCAGTTTATCAATTAATGATGATAATTTTTTAATTTTTTCGTGCATAATATGCTTCTATGAGTAACTTAAGCCCTAATCACTTTAAAGCCAGAAGAGCTGAGGCAGCAAAATCTTTGGATAAAAACTCTTTTCTGCTACTAAGTTCTTCAAAAAGCCTTATAAGAAATAATGATACTACATTTCCATTTCGGCAAGATAGCAACTTCTATTATTTGACGGGGTTTGAAGAGCCAGAATCTGTATTGATGCTCAGCAGCGAAGGGGAATCAACAATCTTTTGCAGAAAAAAGAATCCAGATTTAGAAAAGTGGGATGGCTATATGTATGGCATTGAAGGAGCTAAAGATATCTTAAAGTTTGATAATGCTTATGACATCGCCGATATAACAAATATAGTTCCAGAATTAATTAGGGGTTCGAAATCGATTTACTCACTTGTTGGCAAAGACAACGCTTTCGATAACAACATCATTGGTTGGATTACCAAAGCTAATAGTCTTGAAAGACACCAGGGAAATATAGATTTAAAAAATTATTCAAACGCTCTGGGCTATCAACGCCTGATAAAGGGAGACGAAGAGGTTGAATTGATGAGAAATTCTTGTGAGATAGCAGCACAAGCTCACAAAGAAGTCATGAAAAATGTTCAGGTAGGAATGAGTGAATTTGATCTTGAATCAATGTATTTAAATGAGTTTCGAAAAAGAGGATCAAGGTTTCCTTCTTACAATCCAATAGTGGCTGGAGGGAAGAATGCATGCGTTTTGCACTACATTGATAACAATCAAGCAATCAATGATGGGGAGCTGGTTCTTGTTGATGCTGGATGTGAGTATGGGCTTTATGCATCAGATATTACCAGGACCTACCCGATTAATGGAAAATTCTCTTCAGAGCAAAAGGCCATCTATGATGTCGTACTAGAGGCTCATGATCAAGCCTGCGAAGCTGCTAGAGTTGGCAATTCATGTCTTGAGCCCCAAAGAGTTTCAGAAAGGGCAATATCTCAAGGGCTAAAAGATCTTGGGTTTTTAAAAGAAAGCCTTGATGAAATTCTTGATAAACAGCTCTTCAGAGAATATTACTATCACAAGATTGGCCACTGGATTGGTTTGGATGTTCATGATGATTGTCCATATTTCTTAGATGGTAACGAAATAAAGTTTGAAAAAAATATGGCAATGACAATTGAGCCAGGTATATATGTGAATGATTCAGCTCCTATTGATGATAGGTGGAAAGGAATAGGCATTAGGATTGAAGACGATATATTAGTAACAGAAAATGGCCATGAGAATTTAACTGCATCTGTACCCTCCTCAGCTGATCAAATTGAAGAATTGATGCTATCTTAATGACAAATCAAATCTTAATTGTAGGATCAGGGGTGAATGGCTTAGTGTTGGCTAAAGTACTGCAAAAAAAAGATATTCCCTTTTTAATACTAGAAAAAAATAGCCAATATATTAAGAATCCAGAAAGAACTGTAGCCCTAACAGAGGACTCCATTCGTTTCCTTAACACTCTAGATAAGAATTTGGACATCAACGCTTGGGCCACCCCCGTAAATAATATGCTTTTATATCAAGACACCGAGCTAAACCTTTCATTAAATAAAGATGAAGAAAAAATCTCTACTATTTGTCAGCTAGATAAACTTCATTCTCAGATGCTTAAAGGGTTAGAAAAAAAGATAATTATGGGTCAGGAAATTAATGCAATAGATGAGAGTGAGAAATCGATTACATTGCTCACTGAAAGTAATTCATACCAAGGGGATATAGCTTTTGCATGCGATGGGATTAACTCATCTCTTAGAAGTCTCAGTGAATTTATTATTGATGAATGGTATTACGGTCAAAAAGCATATATTGCTCTTGTTGAAGCTGAACATAAAAATGAAGCACATCAATTTTTTTCACAATCTGGAACACTTGCGCTCTTACCTCTTTCATTAGAAAAGGAGTATTACTCAATTATCTTTTGCACTAATACCACCACAGATCCGTTGAATGAACTAAACACTTCAATTAAAAATAATGCAAAACATTTGAATATGGACGAAGTTAAATCAATTTCTGGGGGGCATGATCTTAAGCATCATGGTGCGAACAGATTGTATTCAGGCCGAGTGGTGCTTTGTGGAGATGCTGCCAATTCATTTCATCCAATGGCAGGACAAGGCTTAAATATGGGAATAGGCGACGTGATGCATATCGCAGACAATATACAAGAAATTATTTCAGGAAATTTACGTGCTTTGGATGATTATAGTTCAAAGAGAAATACTAAGAATGCCCAGATGACATGGATTATTCAATCGCTGTTTGGAGCATTTGGAAATTCAGCAGGGTTTACTAAATCAATTCTCAATGAAGGAATGAAGTTCTTAGATAATTTTCCGAAGGCTAAAGAAAAAATAATAGAGTTTGCTAATAAAAACTAAATTACTTTCAAATCACGCAAAATCTCATAGGTCTCATGAACAGGAAGACCTACTACATTCGTATAACTGCCTTCAATTCTTGATATAAATTTGCCTGCTGGTCCATGAATTCCATATCCACCAGCCTTTCCTTTACCCTCATTAGAGTAGACATAAGATTTTATTTCATCGTCTGAAAGTTTCTTAAATGTTACTAGGGTTTCACAAGTTGTAATTTTGCTTTTATTTTGCAACCTTACCATGACAGAGGAAAAAACACTGTGGGTTGAGTTGGAAAACTTTTCTAGCATTGCAATATTGTCATCATCGTTTGAAGGTTTGCCTAATATTTCGCCAGATGGGGTAAACACCAAAGTATCAGATGTTAATAGTGGCAACTTTTTATCCTCTTCATTCAATAAGTTATAAGCACTTTGATTCTTGCCCTTCACTATTTCTTGTGAGTGAATAAAAGGATCAGGATTGGTAATGCTATCTTCGTCGAAATGTTGAGCAACAACTTTGTGTTTGATTTTTATGAGATCAAGTAATTCTGTTCTTCTTTGTGATGCAGATGCCAGAAGCAGCACTAGACTTTGATTCCTTTTGAGCGAATGTCAGATAAGACAACATCGATACCTTTTTTATCAATAATTCTCATACCTTTTGCCGAAACTGTTAATGTGATGAATTTTTTTTCTGATTCAACCCAAAATTTGTGGCTATGAAGGTTTGGCTTAAAAAGCCTTTTAACACGGTTTTTTGCATGGGAGACATGATTGCCTACCATGGCTTTTTTACCTGTTACTTGACACACCTTACTCATAAGAACGGATGATAATAAAATAGTAATCAAATTTATGCAATAATTAATCTTTAGCTAATGAAACTTAAATTTAAGATCCTTGATTCCAGGATTGGATCTGTTTTCCCAATACCAAAACACCAAACTACTGGCTCTGCAGGCGTAGATCTCATTGCCTGCATTGATGATGAAATGATTCTCGAACCCAACGAATCAACAATTATTTCATCTGGCATTGCAATTTTCATTAAAGACGTTGGTTATGCCGGCATAGTAATACCTAGATCAGGACTGGGGGCAAAAAAGGGTTTGGTTTGTGGAAACCTAACAGGGTTAATTGATTCAGATTATCAAGGTCCACTGAGCATTTCGCTTTGGAATCGGTCTAATGAACCAATATCTATCAAACCCGGCGACAGGGTTGCGCAACTGGTAGTTCTGAAAGTAAATCAGGTTGAACTAGTGCAAGTTGAAAAATTTATTAAGTCAGAAAGAAGGGATTTGGGTTTTGGTAGTACAGGTAAAAATTAATTTGCTGACCTTCCAAACTTTTTCTCAAATCTTTGGACTCTGCCACCAGTATCAACTATTTTCTGTTGTCCTGTGTAAAAAGGATGGCAGTTAGAACAAATATCAACATTGATATCAGAAGCTAAAGTTGAATTAAATTCCATGACATTACCGCAGCTGCATGTTGCTTTAATGGTTTGATATTTTGGATGCAAATCTTTTTTCATATCACTTATTTGAATGGGAATAATATCAAATAAATTATCTATTACAATAACTAGATGAAATTTGTTGAGGTAGCTCTACCCACCCCAATTAGATCTACATTTACCTACAAGAATCCATTTTCATATAGTTTGCTTGGGAAGCGTGTGGTTGTTCCATTTGGCAGGAGGACATTGATTGGCTTAGTAATGACTGAATCTTATGAGACTTCATCATCATTTAAATTAAAAGAAATAGCAGAAATTCTTGATGATCAGCCATTATTTACAAAGCAACTTCTCAATTCAATTAGCAATCTTTCCGATTATTATTTCCATCCTATTGGAGAGGTGGCGCATGCGTTTATACCAAACTTGTTGAGGAAAAGACACAATACTCAATTCTTAAAAAAATATGATGCTTTACACATAACTCATTTACCTGCTGAACCAAAGTTAGTCAAGCTAACAAAAGAGCAAGCTCAATGTCTTGATTCAATAAATAAGTCACAAAACAAAGAATTTCTTTTGTTTGGTGTAACTTCTTCCGGTAAAACCGAAGTTTATAAGCATTACATCAAGCAAATGTTGCAGAAGAATAAGAGTAGCTTGGTAATGGTGCCAGAAATTTTTTTGACTCCACAAGTTTTTGAAAGTTTTCAAAAAGATTTTGGTGAGCAAGTGCATGTATTCCATTCAGGATTAACTGATCTTCAAAGGTTCAAAGTTTGGCTAAAATGTCAAAATGGCGAAGCTTTAGTTGTTATTGGAACAAGGTCCTCGATTTTTTTGCCACTTGATAATTTTGGCGCAATAATCTTTGATGAGGAGCACGATCAATCTTTCAAACAAAATGAAGGGTTTAGATATGATGCTAAATTCCTTGCAAATGAATTAGCACCAGACGGAGCTAAAATAATCTATTCATCTGCTACACCATCTCTGAATCTTCTAAAAAAGTCTGCTTCAAAAGAAATAGATAATTTTCATTTAGAACAACGTTACGGAAACTTTAATCAACCCAAGATAAATATTCATCCAATAAATAAACAAAAACTATCTAGTGGTGTCAGTGATTTATTAATTGATGAGATTGAGAAAACATTAGATGAGAACAAACAAGCATTAATACTCTTGAATCGAAGAGGATATGCCACAGTATTTTTCTGCGATGGGTGTGGCTGGGTAGCTAAAAGTAATTGTTGTGATGTTGAACTTGTTTACCACTCATCGGACCGAAGGTTGAAGTGCCACAGGTGTGATTCCTCATGGCGATTGCCACTAGTTTGTCCCGAATGTGGCCATGATCATTTTGAGTTTAAAGGTGTTGGCACCCAGCAAATAGAAGAGATGTTGCAAGAAAGGTTTCCAGAATTCCAAACAATAAGAATTGATAGGGATTCAGTGGCATCTAAATCAAAAAGAGAGATGAGTAGACATACCATAATTGATGATAAACCAAAGATTTTTGTTGGCACCCAGTTGCTTGCCAAAGGACATGATTTCACCAACTTATCAACAATTATTGTTTTAAACTTGGATTTTGGTTTTTTTGGCGCAGATCTTCATATTCAAGAGCAAACAGCACAACTATTGGTTCAAGTTGCAGGCAGAGCAGGGAGGCGCAACAATCAGTCTGATGTCTTCTTGCAAACTAGACTCTCCGATCATCCATTGCTACAGAAGTTAAAAACAGGAAATTATGCACAAGTTGCTGAGCTAATGCTCAAGGAAAGAAAAAATCTGGGATTGCTGCCATACATTAACTTAATTTACTTAAAGGCAGAGGATTCAAATCAAGATCGACTTAATGATTTTTTATTAGGTGCTAAAGCACAACTTTCAAAAGATCAAATAGAGGTGTATGGGCCCTTTGATAGTCCTATTGGCAAACAAGCTTACAAATTTCGTAAGTTTTGTATTGTCCAGTCTGAAAACAAAGAAAGGCTATTGCAAGAAGTAAAATTGTTTACAGAACAAATCAAAGAAGATAAAAAGCATGTTGCTAATTGGGCGCTAGATATTGATCCTATTAATGCAAGTTAAAAAATCATCACAAACAGTTTTGATCTCTAAGCTTCTGTGTTTTCTACCCATTTCAATAAAAATTTCAACAATTACACCTTCAATATCATCGGCAATAATTTCTGGCCACTCAACAAACAATATTCCAGGATTATGAAAATTGATATCTAGACCTAGCATTTCAAAGTCATTGGAATTTTTTAATCTGTACAGGTCAGCGTGATAAATCTCTTTGCTTGGAAGTGAATATTCTTCAACAATACTAAAAGTTGGGCTTTTGACTGGTTTATTCCACCCAAGGTTTTTCAAAATCGCTCTAACCAATGTGGTTTTACCCGTGCCCAAGTTGCCATGAAGCAAGAAGGTATAAAATCCATTGCTATCTCTGATAAATTTTGCAATTTCAGATGCGATAATTTCGGTATGATCAAGTTTTTTAAGTATAAATTTCATCAGAATATTTGCGGAGAAAGATTAATGTATTCTTTACCATGAATCTCTCTTTTTACGTGGCTTACCAACGTTTCATAGTCTTTTTGATTTGAGACAAAATCAATATCATCTACATTTAAAACCAACAAAGGAGAATTTGAATAATCAAAGAAAAAGTTCGTGTACATTTCACATACTCTTTGAAGGTAGCTGAATGTTAATTTTTCTTCATAATTTTTTGCTCTTTCTCTAATTTTTTCGTAAATGCTTTTTGGCGATGCTTGCAAATAAATTACCAAATCAGGCTTAGGGTTTGAGTTATAAAATTTAGACTTTATGGTAAGAAATGTTTCATATTCAGCTGAAGAAAGATTCAGTTTGGCAAATAAATCCTCCTTTTGAAAAATAAAATCTGAAATGATTTTTTTATCAATAAGTTCATCGGAAAAATATTTATTTATTTGTTGTGATCTCTGCATTACGAAGTGTATTTGAGTAGTAAAAGCATGTTTTTCACTATCAAGATAAAAGTCCTTTAAAAAAGGGTTTTCATCGGGTTTTTCTAAGCATAGCTCGTAATCAAATTCTCTAGCAATCTTTTCTGCAAGTGAAGTCTTGCCGACTCCAATGGGCCCTTCAATTGCTAGATATTTTGGTAGTTGTGAAGAGATCATCTTTTACGCTTTGATTTAAGTAGTTTTATTTTTTTATCATAATTAGCAGTTTTAAATTCTGTCCACCAATTGATGCTGTCTTCTAGCTCTGGTTCTAATTGTTTTCGAATAAGAAGAAAATCATAAGCTGCTCTAAAGCGCAGACTTTGTGCAAAGTTTATGGATTTTTTACCCACTTTATTAAACCTTATTTGATACATCCAGACATCTTTAATAAAGCTTGTGAATCTTCTTGGTATTGCAGCAATTGATTGTTGTCTTCTAATGACATTGGCCGATGTTTGATAAAACTTTCTGAAGTTTATCTTTGTTTCAATTTCTGATTCTTCAAATACTTTAGGCCAAAGCAATGTAGCGAATAAGAAACCAGGATTTAGTTTTTTATTTTGTTTATATCGCTCATCAGTATCTCTAAAAGCATTAGTAAAAAAAGTATCATACTTTTTTTTCGCTAAATCAGTATGTGGAAATAGAATTTGCAATATCCCAAGTTCTTTAAGTAAATTGAATGAATTCTCACTGTTGCCCAATAGAAATAGCTTAGCTATTTCTTCGTAAACCCTTGATGGAGGCATGTCTGCAATTTGGGTTTTATATTTTTTTATCGCTGGTAGCGCCCTTTTTTCAATTTTAAAATTCAATTTTGCGGCAAATCTTATCGCTCTTAAAATCCTGACAGGATCCTCCTTAATTCGTTGCTCTGGATCACCAATAAATCTAATGACTCTTGATTTTAGATCTTTTATACCAGCTGTGTAATCAATAATCTCTTTTGAAAAAGGATCATAATAGATGGAGTTAATAGTAAAATCTCTTCGAAAAACATCCTCCTCTTGTGTTCCCCATACATTATCTCGCAAGATCCTGCCACCATCATTAATTTGCATTGAATCATCGTTTTTATCCTTTCCAGATCTAAATGTTGTAGTCTCAACTATCTCATTTGGAAATGTTATGTGCACAAGCTGAAATCTTCTGCCAATTATTCTTGAATTTTTAAATAATTTTCTGATTTCATTTGGCTGGCAATTGGTAGCTATATCAAAATCTTTTGGCTGAAGGCCCTTAATTAAATCTCTAATTCCGCCTCCTACAATGTAGGCATCGAAACCATTTTTTTGCAATTTTTCAATTATGCTGAGGGCATTTATTGAAAGCTGATCAGAATTTACACCAAATCTTTTTTCGCTGTAAATTTGTGGAGTCACTAATCTCTCTTAAAGTTTGTAACTATCTCAGTATATTTTGCTTTCGATAATCTAGGACTTTTCTCTTGAACAATAATAGATGAGGCATAGTTTCCAAATTCGCAAGCATGGAAAAAGCTTTCTCCTTTGATGACCTTATGAAGTGTGGAGCCAGCAAATATATCGCCTGCGCCGTTTGAGTCAATTGCTTTAACTTCTAATGGACTCAATTTTTTAAATTGCCCGTCGGAATAAATCGTTGATGGTTTCGACCCATTGGTCACAACAAAATTATTGGTTATTTGTTTTAAGTCACTTTCAAAATTGTCACCAACCAAAGATTTTGCCTCTTCTAAATTACAAAACAAATAATCAATAACTTTAAGTTGAAGTATTTTTTCAACACGATCTCTGAAATTTTCAATAACAAATGGATCTGACAAACTAAAGGCAAATTTTACTTCTGGTTTAATTGATTCAAGTATAGCAACAAAAGCTTCAAAATTTTCTGCAGATGTTAGCTGATAGCCCTCCGAGAAAATTATCTTAGAGTTATTCACATGGTCAATGAATACAGGGTCAAACTTTAATTGTTCGGAGGCTCCCAGGTATGTGCCCATTGTTCTCTCACTATTTGGCGTTATCAATACCAAACACCTTCCAGTTTTAAAATTGCTATGTTGAAATTTATTAAGAGAAATTATGCCATTGTCATTAAGATCATTTTCATAGACTTTCCCCATTGCGTCATCACCTAGTTGGCATATATGTCCACACACAGACCCATAATTAGAGGCTGCTGCAAGACTATTGGTTGTCGATCCACCACACATTATCTCAGCTGTATTATCTTTTTGAGCAGATGAAATTATTGCTTCTTGCTGCTCATGCGTGACTGGATGGAAATGATTAAACGGTAAACCAGTTGAGTCTACAAAATCCTTGGTAACATAGTAGGTTTCATCAACCAATGCATTACCAACTCCGACGATATCAAATTTCATTTTTTATTTTTTTAAATACTTTATGTGCTATTTCAGCCGTTTTTGAAAGTTGCTCTTCTGAATGCTCAGTTGAAAGAAAACAGCTTTCAAAAGCTGAGGGCGGTAGATAGATATTTTCACTTAACATGCCTTTAAAAAATTGTGTGAACATTCCTATTTCCGATTTTTGAACATCTTCAAAGTTTTTAGGTAATTTTTCTGCAAAGAAGTAACCAAACATGCCACCTCTAATGTTTGTAGAAAAAGGAATGCCTACTCCTGCAGCATAGCCTGAGAGCTCCTGCAAGAATTGACTCCCTTTATCCTCTAATTTTTTGTAGAGGCCTTTATCTTTAAGTTGTTTGAGTAGAGCTGTGCCTGCACTTACAGCAATTGGATTGCCTGATAGTGTTCCAGCTTGATAGACTGGGCCATCAGGTGCAATATAATTCATGATTTCTGTTCTGCCGCCATAAACTCCAACAGGCAGACCTCCACCAACTATCTTACCCAATGCTGTTAAGTCAGGTGTTATATCAAATAATTCTTGAGCACCGCCTCTTGAAACTCTAAATCCTGTCATAACCTCATCGAATATAAGTATGGATTGATTTGTTTTACATAGGCTATTAACTTCATTCAAAAAACTTTTATCTGGCTCAATAAACCCCATATTGCCCGCAATAGGTTCAATAATGACTGCAGCAATTTGATCTTTGTATATTTTAAATGCTTCTTGGATATCGCTGACTGAATTATATGGCAAAGAAAGTGTTAGTTTGGATAATTCTTCTGGAATTCCGGGTGAGCCTGGAATTCCAAGTGTAGCAACTCCAGACCCTGCTTTGACAAGCAAGGAATCAACATGCCCATGGTAGCAGCCTGTAAATTTTATGATCAGTTTCCTATTAGTAAAACCTCTAGCAAGCCTGACGCAGCTCATTGTGGCTTCAGTACCTGAACTAACCATTCTTATTTTTTCCATACTTGGAAAGTAGGATTTAATAATTTTTGCAATCTCGAGTTCATTTTTGGTTGGAGCGCCAAAACTAATACCTTTGCTGGCCTGTTTCTTTATTGCGTTGATGATGTGTTTATTGGAGTGCCCTAATATCATAGGTCCCCAAGAACCAACAAAATCGAGATACTTATTACCGTCTTCATCATATAAATAGCACCCCCTAGCTTTCTTGAAAAAGATTGGAATACCTCCAACACTCTTGAATGCTCTTACTGGAGAATTAACTCCTCCAGCTATGAAATCCTTGGATTTTTTAAATAATGATTCTGAATTTTTTATTTTCATGCCGAATATTTACTATTCCTATAGATTTTATCTCTTTGGTAGAGAGATAGCATCACAACTTGTCACTATATTGGCTTTGATGACTTGTTAATTTATATGATTTAATTACCTAATAGCAATACTTACTCATCTAGAAATCTCTTTATTGCCACTTAAAGACCGATAAGAAAACAATCGGAATTAGAATCAGCACAACTACTTCATTAATAAATTTATACTGAAGAACAGTTCTTATTTTTAGCTGCGTTTGCCTGAAGTGCTCAATAAATAAAAAAATATTGTACAAAACTAAAAAGCCTACCAAAACTAACTTAGTTTTAAACCAAAATGTGTCCAAAAGTGCGACGGATTGAGCAAGCATAAGTGCACCAAAAATTATTCCAAGCAAACCTAAAGGAGAAGTAAAATATAGCAATCTTTTTTGCTGCTCAATGTAAATAGAGGTGCGCTTTCTTGCATTGTCTTGAGCGACATATACAAATAATCTTGGAATGTAAAATAATCCAGCCATCCAAGAGATTATTAGAATTAAATGTAAAGATTTAAAAAATAGGTAATCCATAATATAGATTATAAGAGATAAAGTAATCTGCTAAAATTATAACTTATGAGCCTTCAATCAAAAAAAGCAAACCCTTTTGAGCTCTCGCTAACTGCTATGGAGAAAATAGTTAATTTGTCTATACAGGAAAACGGTAAATATTTTCGTGTCTACGTCACCGGAGGAGGTTGTTCAGGCTTTCAGTATGGTTTCAAGTTTGATGATTACGATCAAGAGGAAGATTCAATGCTTGATTTTGATCAAGGAATAAAGGTCCTTTTGGATGAGCTGTCTTATCCCTATATTCTTGGCTCAAAAATAGACTATATTGAAGATCTCATGGGTGCTAAATTTACCGTCAGCAATCCCAATGCTAAATCCACATGCGGATGTGGCGCATCTTTTGCTATTTAAAAATTACCCCTAAATCTTTATAAGCAAGATAGGCAAAAGCCGCTGCTTCCATGTATTTTGAAGGCATAATGCTTTCTGTTGTTTGGTATTTGCCCAATTTATTGCGTATTTTTTTCATAAGGGTCTTATTAAATACTCCTCCACCGTGAAAAATTACTTTATTCGGCTGGTCACAGTATAAATAAAATTCATAAATTTTTGTTGCGGTAAGTTCTGCAAGTGTGGCAAGTTGGTCGGGAATATCCAGAACAGGATGTTCATTTATATGATTAAGAAGGGAAGTATAAAGGCTAATGTCATCCGCTCTTGGATAGTTTAGTTTAAGGAGTGCATTTTCAAATTTAACAAGAAGTTTTTTATCAACCTTTCCTGTGCTTGCCAACTTACCACCTTCATCAAAATTCCCTAAGTGATTATCTGTTACTATTTTATCCATTAAGCAATTACCAGGCCCAATATCGCTGCCAATATCAATTGCATTATTTTTTAAATAGGTGCCATTTGAGATGCCCCCAATATTAATAATTAGAGCTTTATCTGATAATGAACCATAAAGATATTGATGAAAAATTGGTATCAAAGGGGCGCCTCTACCACCTCTTTTGATGTCTTCATTTCTAAAGTCAGAATGAACTGGTAAACCAATTTTTTTAGCTATATAGCTCGGGTCTCCAGCCTGAATGCTTTTCTTATTGTTATGCGAAATTGTTTGTCCTGAAAAGGCAATTCCAGCTATATCCTTGGTGTTGACACCAGATCTATTTATTAATATCTTGACAAGCTCTACACTTTTTTCAGTGATGTGTTTTTCAATAAAATTTTGATCAGTTGAGGTTTTATACTTCTTATCGAAGTTTATAGTTTTACCTTGAAGAAAATTAAAACTCCCATCAAAGCTCACTAAACATGCATCCAATGAATCTCTGCTGGTTCCAGACATTAGGCCAATGAATTTTTGCGTCATTATATGCCTGAAAGGTTTTGAATAAGTTGCATCCTCTGATTAGCAAGTTGTTTAAAATACTCTTTATTGTAAGAGTTTATGGATTGTGCATTTGGCGGTTCGACCTTAATTGGATCAGTATGCTTCCCATTAATGTGGAATTCATAGTGAAGGTGGGGTCCCGTTGCAAGACCTGTTGAACCTACATATCCAATTGTTTGACCTTGTTCAACTTTTACCCCTTTTTTTATGCCCTTTGCAAAATTATTCAGATGAGCATATCTGGTCATGTATTTATTGAAATGCATGACATCAATGTGATACCCATAGGAATCTGAGTAAGATGCATTTTTAATTACACCATCTCCAGTAACCTTCACAGCTGTCCCAGTTTTTGCTGCATAATCTGTCCCTTTATGTGCTCTTATGGTGTTAAGAATAGGGTGCTTTCTTTTAGGGTTGTAATGCGAGCTAATGCGAGCAAATTCAATTGGTGTTCTAAGAAAAGCTTTTCTAACGTTAGAACTGTCTAATGAGTAGTAATCTTTTCTTCCTCTTTGGGTAAACCTTATAACGGACAGCTTCTCACCTTTATTGAAAAAAACTGCAGCTAAAATATCACCATAGGCAATCAGTTTCCCAGCTGAATAGATATTTTCATAAAGAATTTTGACCTTATCTCCATTTCTTATATCAAAGGCATAATCAATGTCCCAGCCAAAGATATAAACTAGATCACCAAGAACACTATCAGGTACATCTGCTTTTTTACCAGAAGCATATAGTGAATCTGTAATAATAAACTCTTTAAAATATGCAACCCGCTCTAAATTTTCTTTTTCCTTTTCAAATACGTATTCTCGGCCCTTTACTTTTAGGACATCTACATAGAAATCCTCATCAAATTTTTTAATTTTGATTTCATCATTAATAATCTCAATAAAAAGCTCGTCGTTAATTTTTAATTTAGTAAAATCCTTAACTTGTTTATCTGCTGCAATTTCATTAATCAAGGCTGAATCTACTCCTAGGCTCATGAGGGTGGAGTAAAAGGTATCACCCTCTTTAATTTTAACTTTAGATTCGCTTGGCAATTGAAAATTATCAATATCGCTGCTAGCGGTAAAAGCTAATGGTGTAATTTCCTCAGTTAAATCTGTTTTTCTAAAATCAACATCCGCTGCAAGCAGGAATATAAAAAATACTGGCAATAACAGTATGCTCAGAAATAATTTAAAATGGGAGCCAATGTACATGTTCTGATATTATATATAAAGCTTCGTTATGGATTACAAAAAACAACTTCAAATTATAAAACAAGGCATAGATGAAATCATAGGTGAAGATGATCTTGTTCAAAAGCTCAAAGACAAGAAAATTCTTACAATTAAAGTCGGATTCGACCCTACTGCACCAGATCTACACTTAGGGCATACAGTAATCCTTAGAAAAATGCGCCAATTTCAGGATTTAGGTCATAAAGTTATTTTTCTTATTGGTGATTTTACTGGAAGAATTGGTGATCCAAGCGGAAAAAATAAAACCAGACCCCCATTAACCGACAATGAAATAAAAGAAAATGCTCAAACATATAAAGACCAAGTCTATAAAGTGCTTGACCCACAAAAAACGGTTGTTGATTTCAATTCTAGGTGGGGAGACAGTATGTCAGCTGCTGATATGATCAAACTTGCAGCGCAATCCACAGTGGCAAGAATGATTGAACGTGATGATTTCTCAAAAAGATATAAAACCAACCAACCAATCTCAATACATGAATTCTTATACCCTCTAATGCAAGGTTACGATTCCGTCGAGCTTGAAGCAGATATCGAGCTGGGAGGTACCGACCAAAAATTTAATTTATTAGTAGGGCGTGACCTACAGAGAAATAGCGACATGTCACCTCAAACCATTATTACTTTGCCTTTGTTAGAAGGTCTTGATGGTGTAAAAAAGATGTCAAAAAGTGAGCAAAATTACATTGGCATAACTGAGAGTGCCGATGAGATTTTTGGCAAGACTATGTCTATTTCAGATGAGATCATGTTTAAGTGGTTCGATCTTCTTAGTCTTCGCCCATCCTCAGATATTGATGACTTAAAAAAGAGCATTGATAATGGCGCCAATCCAAGAGATGCAAAAATAGAATTAGCTTATGAGCTTACAGAAAGATTTACTTCCAAAAAAGATGCAGAAGAGGCTAGAGAAAATTTCTTTAAAAAGTTTGCTAAAAATGAGTTGCCTACCAATATTGAAGAAAAAGAAATTCCGTTTTTAGGCGAACATGCATTACCAAATATCCTTAAGGATCTAGGCATGGTAACAAGCACATCCGAGGCACTTCGTCTGATTAAACAAGGAGCAGTTAAAATCAATCAAAATAAAGTAGAATCTAAAGATTTTAAGTTTGAGCAAAATAAAAAGACTCTCATCCAAGTTGGGAAAAAGAAGTTTATTTATTTAAGTCTAATTTAACAGGGGATGGCTATGAGTAATAAAACATACGATTATTTAATTTTTGGTGCCAGTGGGTTCACAGGACGATTGGTCGCTGAGTATTTTCAGAACGAATATGGCAAGGAGCTAAATTGGGCAGTTGCCGGTCGAAATAAATCTAAGCTGGAACAAGTTTTAGCTGAAATGAAAATAGAAGCACCCATTGAAGTGTTGGACTCTTCCGATTTAGCGTCTATTCATGATGCCATATCAAAGACAAATGTATTAATCACTACAGTCGGTCCCTATCAATTATATGGCAGTGATATTGTTAAAAAATGTGCAGAGCTTGGGGTTCATTATGTAGATTTAAGCGGTGAACCTGGTTGGATGCATTACATGCAAGAGCATCAATCCGTTGCAAAAGAGTCTGGAGCAAGAATTGTTCATAGTTGTGGTTTTGACTCAATACCATCTGATTTAGGAGTATTTTTCCTTCAGCAAAAAGCAATGGAAAAGTATGGGAGCCCATTCTCAACAGTAAAATGTGGAGTAAGGTCGATGGTTGGTGAGTTCTCTGGTGGCACGGCAGCTTCTCTAAATGCCACACTTCAATCAATTAGAAAAGATCCAAATATGATCAACATCCTAATGAATCCATTTTCTTTAGCAGAGGGATTTGAGGGTCCTCCTCAACCCGATGGTAATACAGTTGTCTACGATGAAGATTTTAATCAATGGATGGCTCCTTTTATTATGGCGCCAATTAATACTAAAAACGTTCATAGATCAAATAAATTATTATCGCATCTATATGGCAAAGATTTACTTTACAGTGAAATGATGATGGCCGGTGATGGTGAAAAGGGAAAACAGACGGCAGATTTTATTGCTTCAGTAAATCCTTTGATGGGAGAAAATGTCCCCAAACCAGGCGAGGGGCCTTCAAAGGAATCTCGAGAAGCAGGTAGCTATGATATGGTTTTTCTTGGTGTGGATGGGGAAAATAAAATGCAAGTTGCAGTAAAGGGAAATCTTGATCCTGGGTATGGTTCAACATCAAAAATGATTGCTGAAAGTGGAATTTGTTTGCTTGAGGATTGCGCAGATCTTACTGGTGGTATTTACACTACAGCACCAGCAATGGGCAATCAGCTAATTTCTCGCCTAGAAACACACGATGTAATGCATTTTAGCGAAGAAAAAATATAAGTTCACAGAGCTGTAACTAAATAGCTACATTTGAAACAATTTGTAACATTTGTTCTAAATGCCGTAACAAAAAAGTCATTTACTCCACATAAGCTGAGTTTGTTATTTCCGGAGAACTAATGAAATTAACAAAAACACTTATAATTATTTTCTCAGCATTATTCGTTGCTGCGTGTGGCGGCGGTGGTAGTTCATCACCAGCTCCAACACCAGCTCCAACGCCAGCTCCAACGCCAGCTCCAACGCCAGCTCCAACGCCAGCTCCAACGCCAGCTCCCGAGTCTTGTTTGGTAGGTGCAGATACAGGAGTTTCCACTCAAGATTTTGATGGTGTATCTAAAAAGGTTTGTGTCCTTACTTTCCCTGATTCAGCCCCTATAACTGGCGATGTTACCTTAAGTAACGATGCTATATACGCACTGAATGGCGCGGTTTTTGTTGGTAATGGTATTGGTGAAGACGGTACTGATGCTGGTGATGATGGTATCCTGACAATTGAAGCAGGCACAACCATTGTTGGAACAGCCGGTGCAGGCTTTGAAGACGCCACAGCATGGGTAGAAGCCGTTAATGCAGGCGCAGCTGATGTTGAAGTTTCAGATTCAGATGTTGACTACTTGGTCGTTAAGCCTGGATCCCAGATATTTGTCGAAGGAACCGCTTCAGCACCTGTCATAATGACTGGAGTCAGTGATTTAACTGGAGAAGTAAGAGCTGGATCTGAAGCTCAATGGGGCGGATTTGTAGTGTCCGGTTTAGCAACACAGAATAATTGTAATGAAGCCGATTTGGGAACAGCAGCTTGCGTTGCTAATGGCGAAGGTGCTTCAGGATATTACGGTGGAACAAACGATGAAGATAGCTCTGGTTCAATAGAATATTTGCAAGTTAAGTATGCAGGCTATAAGTTTTCAAATGAAGACGAATTAAACGGTATAGCATTTCAAGCTGTAGGCTCAGGAACAGTACTAGATTATATACAGGTACATAATGGTTCAGACGATGGCATTGAATTTTTTGGCGGCACTGCTGGCATTAAACACTTTGTTGTAACAGGTGCATCCGATGATTCTTTGGACTGGACCGATGGTTGGAGAGGGTTCGCACAGTATGGTGTGATCGTTCAAACACTTTTCCCAGCTACAGATGCTGCAAGGTCTAAAGACAATGTTATAGAAGCCGATAACTATGGGTCAGATATGGACAGAGCGCCAAGATCATTCCCAAAAATGGCTAACATTACCATGGTTCAAGATTACGGCGGAGATACTCTACTATTGAGAGAGGGTACTGGAGCTTTCATCTTAAATTCCATCATTGCTGGAAATCCAGATGATTCAAGTTATTGCTTGGATATTGATGACAATGAAACTTATAGACATGCAGGCACAGCAGGAAATATGACGAATATAAGCTTTGACGGTACAATTTTTGATTCTGTAAAATGTAGCGCCATGGCCGCATCCAGTGGATGGGTTGATCCTTCTTCTTCAGATGAGGGTGCCGATGTTTTTGACATTGGTGCAGAGCTTGAAAGTCTTGATTCGGTTATGTTTAATGCAACAGGTCTTCATGGTTCCAAAAGAAACGCAGCATACCTATCACACCCACTAGTGAATTCATATCACGCTGGCAAAATTGCTAATGCCAACGTGTTGGATAGCAATCTTGTAACTGAAGATTTTATTGGTGGTGTTAAGAGCGATGCTGAGGACTGGACTGTAGGGTGGACATATGGGTTGCATATCTCAAACGCTGACATGCAAGACTATTGCCCATTAGGTACAGCCCTAACAACCATTAAAGATGGCGGTGGTGCCGCATGTGAAATCACAGCCACTAACGCTGCAGAAACTAACATTAGACTTGTGGGCGGTGGATTGCCATATGTCATGAAAGGAAAGCTTGTTGTAGGTGATGGTACTGCTGCAGGTGCTCAATACCTGCAAGTTGATCCGGGTGTTACTATTTATAGTGATCAGGTAGCAGGAGAAGGTTCGCTAACAGATTTAGATTATGTGGTCGTACCAACCTATTCTAAACTTCTAGTCAATGGTGCACCAGGAGCTCCTGTAACCTTTACTTCAAGCAGAGAAGTGAGAACTTCAGGTGATAGCGATAGTTCAACCTTATCCGCTGAGACCACTAACGACTGGGGTGGACTAGTAATCAATGGTCTAGCTACTCAAAACAAATGCAATATTAGTGATATTGGCACTGCAGCCTGTACGGCTGACGGTGAGGGCGCATCTGGTAGCTACGGTGGCACCAATGATGCAGACAACAGTGGTAATATTTTCTACGGAATCGTTAAGTATGCTGGAAGAAAATTCAACAACGAAGATGAGCTAAATGGTGTAGCTTTCCAAGCTGTTGGTAACAAGACTGAGGTTGATTACCTGCAAACATTCAATACTTCAGACGATGGTGTTGAGTTCTTTGGCGGTACTGTCAACGCAAAACACCTCCTTGTGATGAGTGCATCAGACGATTCTATTGACTGGACAGATGGATGGCGTGGAAAAGTTCAGCACGCAATTGTCTGGCAGAATCAAGGTCAAGAGTTTGCTGTTGATAGATCAATAGAAGCTGATAACTATGGGTCAGATATGGACAGAACTCCAAGGTCTATGCCAATGTTTGCCAACCTGACAATAGTCAGCCAAGACGGTCAGGCAGTTCTATTAAGAGAAGGCACAGGGCTTCATATCTACAATTCAGTTGTGGCTGATGAAGGTGCTAGCACATGTTGGGATATTGACGATGCCACCACCTATGATTTTAATGCCGATGGTGTTCCAGGTGAAGGTCATGTGTATAGAGGAAATTTATTCTCTTGTGCAACTTTGGCTCAAGATGACGATAGTGGAGCTAACGTTGCTCAGATAGAAGCGTTATTATCATCCGATACTAATACAGCGTCAGCTGGCGGTGGATCTCTATCTGGTTACTGCAATGGAAGTGTTGAATCAGGGCTAACTCCTGTAGCAATTGACGATGCCTTCTTCGATAGCACAGACTACGTAGGAGCTTGTGCATCAGCGGAAACCGATTGGACTCTGAACTGGGCTTTTAAGCCATCTGAATAGCCTTTTTACGTAAAAACCTAAAGGAGTCCAAACTGCCCCGAAAGGGGCAGTTTCTTTATTGTTTTCTAATTTGTCACAAAAATGATTCATTTAGTAGTTAGGCTAATGCTGTGAACAAATACATCATAATTACCTTAATTATCTTTTCTATGACTTCATTTGGACAAGAGAATGATGAGGATATTAATACTGAAAATATTGAAGATGTAGTGGTTTCTGTGAGTTTTATACCTGATGAAAAAAGAGATACAAGCGAAATTTCAAATGTTCTCACTTCAGAGGATATGACTTTAGCTGGTGATAGTGCTGCATCTGATGCATTAAAAAGAATTACAGGTTTAAGTCTTGTTAAAGGTAAATATGTCTATGTCAGGGGTATGGGTGAAAGATATTCCTCTGCTTTGCTGAACGGGGTCTTATTACCGAGCCCTGAGCCACTTAAACGTGTTGTCCCCTTTGATATTTTCCCAACTTCAGTTCTAGAGAGTGTTCTAGTTCAAAAAACTTACTCTGCACAATATCCTGGTGAATTTGGTGGTGGAGTTATCGATATGAGGACAAAACTTATTCCTGATTCAGAGTTTGCTGAATTTGGAATTTCATTTGCTTATGATTCTCTAGCAACAAATACAAACGCTCAATTAATGCCTGGATTTGATGGTGATTGGACTGGATTTGACGATGGGTCTAGAAACCTGCCATCAAGTTTGCAGCCATTTTATGCTAATGGAGATTTTGTCTCACTTTCTAATGGTTCATATGCTGAACTTACAAGAGCAGGACAAAATTTTGGCGGGGAATGGGCTCCAGAAGAAACTAGTTTAAATCCTGGCTTAGGAGTGAATTTAGCCTATGGCAATTCTTATTACCGTGATTCTGGAATAGTGGGCATTTTATTTAGTGCTGGTTACGATAATGATTATTCATTTATTCCTGATATTAAGAGAACTAACTATGCCAGAGGATCGGAAAATGATTTGGTGTCTAGAGATACCTATGATGTTCAAAAAACAAATAACCAAATTGATTCAAACGTTCTAGCTTCTATTGGATGGGATATCGATGGCATGAATTATCTACAGCTAACTAATTTGTTGGTAAGAAAAACCGATAATCGCTTGACCTTAAGCGAAGGGAAAAATGTTGAGGCTGATTTTTTTGCAAAAAATACAAAGTTTGAGTGGGTAGAAAGACAAATTAATTCATTGACACTTTCAGGCAAACACGATCTTAGTTCTGGATTGTATATAGATTGGCGCTATGGCTTTGCCGACGGAAAAAGATTCTCTCCTTTCGAAAGGGAGTATTTCTACGAATGTGAAGAATCATTCATAGAAAACTGTTTGGATAAATACGAATTTTCACGACGCTCTGACAGTAACTCAACTCAGTTTTCTTGGTTAAACGATGATGCCACTGAGGTTGCTATAGACTTTAATTACCCTTTCCAGACAACATCAAATGAGTTAGAGCTAAGTTTTGGATTAAAGCAATCTAAAAAAGAAAGGAAAACCGATGTTAAAAGATATAGATTTTTACCTGATTTTGTTAATGGTTCACTATTCGCTTCTCAAGATTTTAGAAGACAACCCATTGAGAACATACTATCAGCAGAGAACTTTAGGTTAGATCGTTCTGGCTTAATCTTATTAGAAGAAACTTTAAACACTGATAATTACGAAGGTAATTTGACTATCGATGCTGCTTACTTATCAATAGAGACAACATTAAACGATAGCCTTGAAATAACTGCTGGCCTCAGAACAGAAAATTCTGATATAGAAGTTATAACTCAAACTTTTTTTGGCGGAGCCAATTCAGCAATATCTACAGATAAATTGGATAAATTGCTGCCCGCTTTGACAGCTACCTACAGCTTTAATGATAGTATGCAGTTGAGGTTGGGTTATAGTGAGACATTATCAAGACCACAATTCAGGGAAATGTCCCCAGTCCTTTTTGTCAATTTTGATACCGATAGACTGGAACGCGGTTTTCTTGGTCTTAAGTCATCGGAGATAACTAATATCGATTTACGATATGAATGGTATTTTGGATCTGGTGAATTTTTTACATTGTCATATTTCAGAAAAGAATTTATCAATCCAATTGAACAAGTCCTAGAAGCGGCAGCAACTAGTGATTATGTAAGTTATAGAAATGCAAAATCTGCAGAATTAGACGGTATTGAACTTGAGACGCAAAAGCAACTTGGGGAATTGATAGCCGGATATGACTTTTTTGTAAAATTTAATTACACCCTTAATGAATCAAATGCTGTGACAGACCCTGAATTTGTGGTTTTATCTTCTTATGATGATAGGCCTATGGTAGGACAGCCAGAAAATATTTTTAATTTTCAGTTTGGCTACTATGGCTCAAACGATACAAGGCTAAGCCTAAATTACAATGATGTTGGAGAGAGAATACGAGAATTGGGTACAGATGTAATTCCAAATGTCCTTGAAGATTTGCCTCCTCTGTTAGATCTTGTTTACAGCAAAGAGATTCAGGCTTGGGATGGAATGCTTGATTTAACAGTTAAATGGAGAAATATCCTTGAAGAACCATATGAAGCACTGCAAGGTGATAAAGTATTTGAATCATATCCTTCAAGCTCATCTATTTCATTTAGTTTGAAATATAGCTATTAAATGAAAAGTGTCTTATTTGTTTGTGTGGAAAATGCTTGCAGAAGTCAGCTTGCTGAAGCAATAAGCAATACTTTTTATGGGGATTCGCTACAAGCATCTTCAGCTGGATCAAGGCCTGCTAAGAAAGTTAACCCTAAAGCTATCTCATCTTTATTGCGCATGGGGATACACATAGAATATGACGAACCTAAAGATGTAAAAATTTTTGAAGATAAACATTTTGACTATGTGGTAACAATGGGTTGCGGCGATAAGTGCCCTCATATCCCAGGAGCTAAGATGTTTGATTGGCAAATACCAGATCCAAAACTTATGTCCGATGACGATTTTGATGCAATAAGAGATTTGATTGATTTCAAAATTCAATCAGAGCTAATACCAGATGCTTAAAAAATTAATAGCAGAATTATTTGGAACAGCCTCGCTTGTAAGTGTAGTGATAGGATCTGGCATTATGGCTGAACGCCTTGCAGCTGGTAATGAAGCGATTATGCTTTTAGCAAATAGTTTTGCAACTTTTCTTGGGTTGTTTTTCTTGATAACTGTATTGGGCCGTATAAGTGCACAATTTAACCCTGTTGTTTCAATGGTTATGTTGTTTGAGAAAAAAATTTCTAATGATAAATTCTTATTATTTAGCTTATTCCAGATCCTTGGTGCCTTGGTTGGGGTAGTTATGACAAATCTTATGTTTGATCTAGACCCCATTTCACTGGCTCAAAAATCAAGATATGGAGTAAATTTATGGTTTTCTGAAATCATAGCTACTGCAATGCTAATTATTGTTATTCTTTCTTCTCCACCAAAAAAAGTTGCAATTATGGTTGCTTCATTTATTGGCGCTGCTTATTGGTTTACCTCTTCAACATCCTTTGCTAACCCTGCAGTTACATTTGGAAGAATTTTTTCTGATACTTTCACAGGAATTTATGCTTTTGATGCTCTATATTTCATGCTTGCCCAAATACTTGGTGCAATTTTGGGTTTATTTTTTTACCGTTATCTCTGGAAATAATCTAATCCATTTTCCCAGGACCAAAAAGAACCCTTCCTGGTTTTGAAAGATTGTGAACTCCATCACTTACAACAATTTGTCCATTCACTATTACATATTCAACTCCTGATGAATATTGATGGGGGTCTTGAAAGGTTGCGTTATCAGAAATCTTCTCAGGGTCAAAAATAGTAATGTCAGCATAGTAACCTTCTTTAATTAATCCTCTTTTATTGAGTGATATGATTTTGGCAGGCAGGGAAGTCATTTTTCTAATAGCCTCTTCTAGACTTATGACATTGCTCTCTCTTACATATTTACCAAGAACTCTTGGAAAGGTGCCATAGGATCTTGGATGTGGTCTGCTTTCGCCAAAAGGCATGAGTGGTCCATCTGAAGCAATAGCAGCATTTGGATGTTGCATTATAAATTTAACATCATCATCACTTATCGCATGAAATACTGCTCGAGCATAGCCACCTTCAATGATTTCAAAGACTGTTTCTGCAGCATTTTCTGGTGTAGGCTCAATACCTTTAGTCAGCGTTATTTCTGCAAGGTTCTTGCCTTCAAGGGAGGTATCCCATTTGGCTTCAGAAATGACAACATTTTTAGGATGGCCACCACCACGATCAAACAGAATCTTTCTAACAACCTCTTCTTTAATTCGCTTACGAGTCTCATCATTACTAAGTCGATCTAAAAGTGCTTTTCGCCCTCCAGCTTGAGCCCATTGTGGTATTAATGCTGTGATGCTTGTTTGCGATGCTGTATAGGGATATTGATCAAGATAAACATCATGACCTTTTTGATTTGCCTCATCAATCATAGCAAGCGTTTGCAAAGATAAGCCCCAGTTCTCTTTACCAATAACTTTATGATGGGTAATGTGTGCAGGTAAACCTCCTGCTATACCAATTTCAATTGTCTCGGCAACTGAATCAAGAATTTTGTCAGCTTCATCTCTCATATGTGAGATATAGATTCCACCTCTTTCTCCAACAATTTGAGCTAGGGCTATAATTTCTTCCTTGGAACTAAAATTCCCTGGCACATAGAACAAACCTGAGGAAAGACCTAATGCACCTTCCTTCATAGCCTTTTTTGTCAAGTTTTTCATTTCTTCAAGTTCACTTGAGGTCGGAGCCCTATTTTCTAGTCCCATTACCTCCTCTCTGATGGTGCCTTGCCCCACAAATACAGCCCAGTTTGGTGAAATACCTATTTCTTCAATTTTTTGGTAATGCTCGCCTATGGGAAAAGGAGAACTTCCATCGTTGCCATCCGTGAGTGTGGTTACTCCTTGATACAAAAAGGCATCGGCTGTGGGTACATCAAAAATACCACGCACAGCATGAGTATGCACATCAATAAAACCTGGGGCTACGATTAAGTTAGTTGCATCAATGTATTTTTTTGCGGTTTTAGAATCAAGTGCACCAAGCACATGGATGGTATCGTCTTTTATCCCTATATTTGTTGAAAATCTTGGCTGTCCACTGCCATCAATGATGCTACCGTTCTTAATGATTAAATCATAGTCAGGCTGATCTGAGCAGGAAGAAATGACGATGAGTAGAAGTAACAGAAATTTATTTTTCATAAGCCCCTATTGAACAGTTTAATGTAAGATAGATTTTTAGGGGTAATTTCTATGAGAGATTTATTAAAAACATTTTTTCTATTGGCTGTAAGTAATTTGCTGGCTTCAGCAGATTTTAAATTCCAGCAAATTGGTGAAGCACAAAAAGATCCATGGAGTCTGGCATTTATTAACCAAGATCAATTTTTACTTTCAGATTTATCTGGAGAATTATCGGTAATATCACTGACCACAGGTGAAAAGCTCTACACAGTAGAGGGAGTGCCTGAAGTAGCATATGGAAGTCAAGGTGGACTATCTGATGTGAAGGTAGATCCAAACTTTTCTGACAACGGACTCATCTATTTAAGTTATTCGGCTAAGGATCCTGAACAAGACAATGCTGTAACCCTATTTGTAGGGAAAGGAAAGTTGGTTGCCGATGAGCTAAAAGATTTCTCAGTCATATTTAAAGCCAAAGCTCCAAGAAGAGTGCCAATTCACCTGGGTGCAAAAATGGCTTTTTTACCAGATTCAACAATACTCATTGCTAGTGGCGATGCCTATGACAAAAGAGAAAAAGCTCAAACCTTAGATAATCATTATGGGAAAATAGTGCGGTTAAATCTTGACGGCAGCGTTCCTGAGGACAATCCATTTGTTGGCGTGGATGGCGCTTTACCAGAAATCTATAGCTACGGGCATAGAAATATGCAAGGTTTGCTCGTTTTATCCGATGGAGCAAT
Organism: SAR86 cluster bacterium; assembly: GCA_016779525.1. Lineage (GTDB taxonomy): Bacteria > Pseudomonadota > Gammaproteobacteria > Magnimaribacterales > TMED112 > TMED112. The sequence goes on from JADHNL010000010.1 coordinate 25,961, forward strand.
TATTGAACACGAGCATGGTCCTAGAGGTGGAGATGAATTAAATATTGTTGAACCTGGAAAGAATTATGGATGGCCTGCCATTTGCTATTGTATTGATTATTCAGGTGCTCAAATAACACCATTTACAGAAAAAGAGGGCATGGAACAGCCGTTGAAGTACTGGCGTCCATCAATCGCGCCTTCAGGCTTCTTATTCTATGAAAGTGATTATTTCGCAGAGTGGGATGGACACTATTTTGTCTCAGCATTGGCCTCTAAAGATGTCAGAAAGTTAAGCATAAGCAATGGACAAGTAGAGGAGGAAATTTTATTTTCTGACCTCGATGCAAGAATCAGAAATATTTATCAGACACCTAAAGGTTCGCTGATTCTGCTAGTTGATGGTCCTGATGGAAGAATTATCGAAGTAACAAAATAATGCAGATATTGAAATATCCAATCTTTTTGATTGCTGCAGCTGCTATTACTGCTGCATTAGTTACACCAATTACTTCCGTCTCCAACTTAATCTGGCTAGGCATGTCTGAAATGCAGCTCAATTTATTTATATGGCTTAAAGTCATACTGTTTGACCTTTTTTCATTAGGACTGCCTTTAATAATTGTTTTTGCAATTGGTTTTGCTATTGCTTTTTCAGTTGCAGCTCTTATTGCAAAATTATTTAAAGTTAAAAATGCACATCTGTATGGCTTGGCTGGGGGTGTTGCTGTTGGTGTAGCACTTATTCTTATGGTTGAGCTGCTATTTAAGACTCATCCTATTGCTGGTAATAGAACATTATTTGGCCAGATTTTGCATATTACTGCTGGCTATATCGGTGGGCTAAGTTACTTTAATTTGATGCAAAAAGACTTTACTGTTAAAAGCGTAATTAGATTCCTAGCATGCCTGCCTCTGATTCTTATACTCTCAATCACGACAAGTTGGATTTTTGATCCTGCAACAGCTGCAGAAAGTTTTGGTTTTAATTTTAGTGAAATATCAGATTTAGGCAGGAATACTCTAATCAGAGATATGACGGCATTTTTTATGGCAAACGCAATTTTTTATTTGCTAGGCATTATTACTTTAAATCCCACATGGTTTTTTGCTTCAGGCACTATTTATGCATCTGCTTTTGTATTCAATCTAATGGCAATTAACTTTTATGGCACTAGTCAAAACGAAGCTTTAATTGCTGAAGCTATATTTACCTTTTGTTCATTTGGTCTTGGTTTTTGGTTATTTCGCAGAGGGAAAGTTAAAAACTAAAACTTCACTTATCAAGTTATGGAATCTGTAATGCACAATCAAACTCAATATGTCTCAAAAATTCCAGACAAAGATGGCTATAGAACTTATTCAGATACCGAACATCAAATTTGGGCAAAACTCTACGCAGTACAGGAAAAATCATTACCTGGCATAGCTTGTCCTGAATACATGTCTGCCCTTGAAGAAATTGGATTGCCAAGAAACAGTGTGCCGCAATTAAAAGATATAAATGAAACACTTAAGAAAAAAACAGGCTGGGGAATTGAAGGTGTTCCTGCCTTAATTTCATTTGAACGTTTTTTTGGCTTACTGGCAGAGAAGAAGTTTCCAGCAGCAACATTTATTCGTACTAGTGATGACTTTGAATATTTACAGGAACCAGATATTTTTCATGAGATATTTGGTCACTGTCCGCTATTGATGAATGAGGTCTATACAGATTTTATGCAAAAGTTTGGTGAGTTAGCTGCAAGTGCTAGTGCTGAAGACCAAATAATGCTTGCACGACTTTATTGGTTTACAGTGGAATTTGGTTTGATTCAATCCAACAAAGATTTACAAATTTATGGTGCGGGCATTGTTTCTTCGGTAAACGAATCTAAGTATGCTTTAAGCAATAAACCTCAAAAGTATGAATTAGATCTTGTTGAAGTTTTTAGGACGCTTTACCGCATAGATATTATGCAGCCAATCTACTTTGTGATTTCTTCTTTTGATCAATTGTTCAATTTGGTAGATGCTCCTAGGGTAGTTTTTGAATCAATTGCAGAAGCAAGATCTCTGGGGCCGCACAAACCCCTATTTGCTGTGGGTGATCTACCAGAAGATGATCTGAGAAAAAAAATAGCCTAACAAAGCTGAAACAGTAGATTAATTAAGTATTAATGCGCGAAAAAGTTTCTTTTTTTCTTTCTAGTCAGAGATGTTAGACATATAATGTCATCTCTTCGGGTCTGTAGCTCAGCTGGTTAGAGCGCACCCCTGATAAGGGTGAGGTCGGAGGTTCAAGTCCTCCCAGACCCACCAACAATCTAGATTTATAGTTCAAAAAAATTTATTCTTAACTTAAGTGCAAAGGGGAGGTTTTACCTGAGATCTTTTTAGGAACCCTTTGAACCTGATCCATACAATAATGGCGGAGGAATTGCATGAGACATACCAAGAATTATCTTTTTATCATCGTCCTACTTTCATCATTTGGCTTTACAGATAATGATGTTGAAGAAGTAGTAGTTAAGGCAGATTGGCGTGAAAATACACTGGCAGAAGAGGACGCTAGCACTTTTATTCTGGTAGAATCTGAAATAGATTCGCAACCCATAAAGCACTTTGAAAATATCTCATATCTGGTGCCCAATCTAAACTTTGCAGCGAGCGATTCAAGAGCTCGGTATTTTCAAATCAGGGGAATTGGCGAACGATCTGGGTATTTAGGAACTCCAAATTCATCGATAGGTTTCTTAATCGATGACGTTGATTACTCTGGCCAAGGTGGTATTGCTACATTGTTTGATGTTAATCAAATTGAAGTAATTAGAGGACCACAAGCATCTAGAATCGGCGCAAATGCACTGGCAGGACTGATTTATATCACAACTAATGAGCCTACCGATGAGTTTAAAGGGAAATCTGAACTGAGCATTGGTAATTACAATACATCAAGTTTAGGAACAGCTTTTGGAGGACCTTTAACAGCAGACAAAAAAATTAAGTTTCGTTTAGCCATTCGTCAGGATAAATCCGATGGGTTTAGAAAAAATATTTACTTAAATAAATCTAATACCTCAAGAAAGGACGAAAAGACTTTGAGATTAAAAATAGATTTTGATTTATCAGAATACAGCAATAGCAAACTTCTTTTAAGTCGAGTTGATATGGATGACCCAGCAGACATATGGACGATTGATAATTCTCTAAATACTCTATCCGATAGGCCAGGGATGGACTCTCAAAAAACAGATACTGCAGGATTTAAATACTTTAAAGAATTTGATCAATTTGAGTTGCAGAGCTTTACTAGTGCAACTGATACGTTTGTTATTTTTAGCTACGATGCAGATTGGGGCAACCAAGACTCGCATGCCCCATATACGTATGATTACTTTTCTGAAACATTGCGAGAAAGACAATCATTCAACCAAGAAGTTAGGCTTGTTTCAAAAGATATAGGACAGCCTTTTAGATGGGTTTTAGGCACATCATATCTAACTCTTGAAGAAACCAATGATAGAAAAGATGATGGGATTTATGGCGACCCCACAGATCCATATGGACCTTACGAAAGTTTAAGCTTGGCTAAAAGTGATTATCAGTCTGATAATGTTTCATTTTTCTCTAACTTTGATTATGAGTGGTTTGACAACTTAATTTTTTCGCTAGGCTTAAGAGCTGAGGAATGGTCTGCAAAATATGCCGATACAAATAACGAACGGTTTGATTTGTCTGACTATATGTTTGGGGGCAAAGCTTCAATAAATTATGTTCTGAATGACAGGGATAATATTTACTTGAGTTATGCAAAAGGTTATAAGCAGGGTGGTTTTAACGTTGGTCTTGGTTTGCTCGGGCAAGTTGATCCTTCTGACTTAGAGTACGAGCCAGAACACTTAAGAAATGTTGAGCTTGGCCTTAATGCAGAAATCAACAACTATATTGGACTAAGTTTGAGCTTATTTCGTTCTTTAAGAGAAGATCAGCAAGTATTAATCTCAACGCAGGTGGATCCTAATGACCCCAATACCTTTGTCTATTTAACTAAAAATGCTGCTGAAGGTTTAAATTATGGAGCAGAGATAACTGCTGACATAAATTTGAGTGATAATATCTCCGCCTTTGTTAATTTAGGTTATTTAGAAACTGAAATTAAAAATTGGGTATCACGTCCTGATGTCACAGGTAGGTCACAAGCACATGCTCCAAAATTTTCTTTGTCATCAGGCATTAACTACAACCTTAATTTAAATACCTCTTTGTCCGTTAACTTTGTTGGCAAAAGTCGTTTTTATTACTCAGATTCTCATGACAATCAATCAGATTCTTATATCTTAACCAACGCTAGATTAACGCGCATAATTAATGATTGGACCTTGGATATTTGGGTGCAAAACCTTTTTGATGAATATTATTCAACACGAGGCTTTTACTTTGGTAATGAAGCTCCTGATTTTATTGATACATTGTATCGTAGGCATGGAGATCCAAGACATTTTGGATTCTCACTAAAGTATGATTTCTAACTTCTTAAATTCCGTTTGGTTTGAAATCTTGGCTGCTATTCTTGCAATTATTTATCTATTGTTGGCATTGAGGCAAGATATTAGGTGTTGGATCGCGTGGATAATAAGCTCATTAATGTATTTATTTGTCATGCTGTATGCGGGGCTGTTAATGGAATCGGCGCTACAAATCTTTTATGTTGGAATGGGTATCTACGGTTGGATGCAGTGGGACAAAAGATCAGCTCCAGATAAACTCAGCATAAGAAGATGGAATAAGAAACAACATTTTTATGCAATTGGATCTCTTCTATGCATAGTTGTAATTTCTGGATATTTGCTTTCACACAATTCAAATGCTGTTGCCCCATACATAGATTCATTTACAACTTGGGGCGCCATTCTTGCAACATTTATGGTAGCAAAAAAAGTTCTAGAGAATTGGATATATTGGTTTGTCATTGATTTTGTATCTGTTTTTCTTTTTTTAAGTCGTGAACTTTATCCAACAGCAGTCTTATTTGTCATATATCTAGTAATTATTGTTTTTGGATACAGGGCCTGGGTACAAGCTATGAGGTCAAACGCCTAATCATATGATCAACTTAGGAAAATTTAAGAGAGATCTTACTATCATTGGCATTCTTCAAAAAACAAAGTTTTCAGAAGTCTATACCTGCAGGTTCCACAACATGGATGTGATCTTAAAATTTAAAAAACACAATCTTTTTGAGAACAATATAGATCTGGAACAGAGCATCCATCGCAAGTTGGCACCATATAATCTAACACCGAAATTTTTGGATCATGATAAAGAGGCTAATTTAGTTATTTATGAAAAAATTGACGGCACATCAATGGCACCTCACCCAAATAAAAAAATTCTTTATGACATTGCATTAAAGTTACAAGATCTGCATAGCACAAAAATTGATAATTATGAGTATGAGCTTTTTGAGGAAAAAATAGAGAAATATTTCCTTACCATTGGTGAGCAAGCTCTAGACTCAGTAAGCAAGAATGCAAAAAGCTTTATAAAAAAAGTTACTGCTGACAAGAGTAAGCTAGTTTTTTGTCATAACGACTTAAACCTGTCAAACATAATTTATACAGATAACATTTATTTCATAGACTGGGACTATGCTGGGTTAAATCATCCTTATTATGATATTGCAACTCTCCTTAATGCATTGGATCTGTCACAAGATGAAGAGAAGTATTTTTTAGATTCCTACACTGGCACTCATAATGCCATGGATTTAGATGTACTAGATTCATTTAAAAAGTTGGCTTTATATGTTGAATACTTATGGATTGTTGCCACTGCATCCAATGAGGATGATAAATATCGAGATAGATATTTAGAGCTTAAAAAGCGGCTGCAGTAATATAGCAAGGGCAGGATCATTCATTTATCCTTCAACTTCACTATAATTAAGTTGTGAACAAATACTGGCAGGAAAATTTAAAGATCATTTCTATTCTGCTTACTATATGGTTCATTGTTTCATTTGGTTTTGGAATTTTATTATCTGATTTTCTAGATCAGTTTAAGTTTGGCGGTTTTAAGTTAGGCTTCTGGTTTGCTCAACAGGGCAGCATTTTCTTTTTTGTGATTTTAATTTTTATATACGTGCATTTGCTTAATAAGCTCGATGATAAATACAAGAAAAATAAACAATGAGCACTCAACTATTAACTTATCTATTTGTTGGTATTACCTTTGCTTTGTATATCGGTATCGCTTTCTGGAGCAAGGCTAAAGATACCGGTGATTTCTATGTCGCAGGCAAAGGAGTGCATCCCGTTGCAAATGGTATGGCTACTGCAGCAGATTGGATGTCGGCAGCTTCTTTTATTTCCATTGCTGGCATCATTGCTTTTTCGGGACGAGATGGTTCAGTTTATCTTATGGGGTGGACAGGTGGGTACGTGCTGCTTGCTTTATTGCTTGCGCCTTACCTAAGAAAATTTGGTAAGTATACCGTTCCTGAATTCATTGGGACTAGGTACTATTCTGATGTCGCTCGGATTGTAGCTGTTCTTTGCCTCATCTTTATTTCATTTACTTACATTGCAGGCCAAATGAGAGGCGTCGGTATAGTCTTTTCTAGATTTCTAGAGGTTGATATTAACTTAGGCGTAATCATTGGGATGGTCATCGTTTTCTTTTACGCTGTTATGGGTGGGATGAAAGGTATAACCTATACCCAAGTTGCACAGTATTGTGTTTTGATTTTTGCCTACCTGGTTCCAGCCATATTTATTTCGATATTAGTTACTGGTAATCCAGTACCCCAATTAGGTTTTGGAGACACTGTTGTTGGCGGTTCTGAATATTTACTCGATAAATTAGATCGAATTACTACAGAGCTTGGGTTTGTACCTTACACCGAAAATACAAAAAGCACCCTAGATGTTTTTTGCATCACAGCAGCTCTTATGTTTGGTACAGCTGGTTTGCCACATGTTATTGTTCGTTTTTTTACAGTGCCTAAAGTAAGAGATGCTCGTAAGTCGGTGGGTTATGCCCTAGTTTTTATAGCTTTGCTTTTTACAACAGCTCCAGCGGTTGGAGCGTTTGCTCGAGTTAATTTGACCGACTCATTGCAGGACACAAAGTACGTTGAAGCACCAGAATGGTTTAAGAATTGGGAGCAAATTGGTTTAGTAGCTTGGCAAGATAAAAATAATGATGGAGCAATACAATATTCGGTTGGTAATGCATTTGAAGGAGTGAAAATAAATTTTTCAGATGAGATAGGAGTGCATGGTGAAAGAGTGGTATCCAATGAGCAAAATTTATCAAACAAAAATGAGCTATACATCGATAGAGATATTATGGTTTTGGCAAACCCTGAGATTGCCAGTCTCCCCGGATGGGTATTTGCGCTAGTTGCAGCCGGCGCTTTAGCTGCTGCCCTGTCAACCGCCGCCGGGCTACTGCTAGTGATATCCTCTTCAATATCTCATGACCTAATGAAAAAGACTTTCCGACCCAATATTAGTGAAAAACAAGAATTGCTATATGCTCGTATGGCTGCAACAGCTGCGGTTATTATTGCTGGATATTTTGGCATCAATCCACCAGGGTTTGTTGCCCAAGTGGTTGCGCTAGCATTTGGTCTCGCCGCTTCTACTATTTTCCCTGCCTTGCTAATGGGGATATTTTATAAAGCTGCGAATAAAGAAGGTGTCATAGCGGGCATGCTTGCAGGACTAACGATAACATTAAGTTATATTGTCTACTTTAAGTTCTATGCACCAGACTTGAATAACGCGTCCCATTGGTTCTTAGGAATATCGCCTGAAGGTTTTGGGGTCATTGGTATGCTTGCCAACTTATTAATAATTATTACAGCGACAAAATATTTTCCAAAACCTCCATCCGAGGTTTATAAAATGATTGATGAGATAAGACAGCCATAATTTTCTGAACTTTTCCTATTTTTTTTAATCCTAAATATAAAGGGGGAAAAAATGAATAAAAGCGAAAGGATACAAAAATCGGAAAGAGCTAGAGAAAGAAGGCACGCAACAAAAAAAATTGTTGAAGAAAGAACGCAAAACCTTTACGAGAAACTAAAAAGAGAAAGAATCAAAAAGAAAAAAAGAGATATCCACTAAATTTCTGCTATATTTTAAACATCTATGAAGTTTAAGAATTTAATAATTCTTTTAGGCATGCTTTTTGCTGTCAGCACTCCTTTGCATGAAATTAGTCATGATTATTCCGAACAAGAATTCATAACTTATGAATGTCACGCATGTGAAAATGAGTTTGCAGCAGGTACCCCATATAAGCATCAGCTAGTTAAAAAAATAGATTTCTTATTTCTAGATGTTTCAATTTTTCCGGAAAAATTTGAAACCCTTAAAGGCTTTAATCCTAGAGCCCCTCCATTGGTCTAATTTTCTCAAATTAGTTTTCAAATATTTTACAAATAAGGAGGTTTAAGAATATGAAAAATTTTTTTATTGGTTTAGTTTTAATACCCTTTGTATTTTTCTCACAGGAAGATATCGAGGAGGTTGTAGTTCAGTCATCAATTTTAGATCAAACGTCAAATGAACTTGAAGATCCTTTGCACATTGTCTCGGGTGAAGGTGTTGAAAATGATGGCACAAGAAGTTTAGGTGAGGCACTGGACAACTTACTGGGTGTTGCTTCAACTGATTATGGTTTTGGTGTTGGTCAGCCAATTATTCGTGGGTTATCTGGAAGTAGAGTAAAGATCCTCAATAATGGCATGGTTGTTAGGGATGTTTCTGCACTTGGAGGAGACCATATTAACGAGGTTGACTTATACAACATTCAGCAAATAGAAATTGTAAGAGGGCCCTCATCTCTACTATATACTAACGGTGCTATAGGTGGACTTATAAATATTGTCGACAATACAATTGCTCAAGAAGATTTTGATAAGTTAAGCCTCGGATTAAGTTCTGAATCACAATCTGTTAATGATGGCTCTAGCATTGGTTTGAACTTCTCAGGCAATTTTGCAGGATTTAATGTCTCCGCAGCCTTCAAAGATTCAGATTTTGCAAACTATGACGTTCCTGACGGTGCAATAATGCATATGGAAGAAGAACATGAAGAAGAGGAACACGAAGAGGAGCATGAAGAAGATCTAAGCTTTCTTGCAAACTCAGATTACGGTTCAACCTCAGCAAGATTTGGGTTATCAAAAACAGGCGACTGGGGCTATGTTGGATTGTCATTCAATAATCTTGAGTCATCCTATGGCATTCCATTTCATGGAGAGGGTCATGAAGGTCATGACGAGCATGAGGAAGGGCATGAAGGCGAGGAACACGAAGAAGAGGGTCATGATGAGCATGAGGGTGAAAGAATATTTTCAACCACTGAATCAAATGTGGTTAATTTGGAAGGTTCTTTAAATTTAAATTCATCCTTGATCAGCAAGGTTGATTATTTTCTTAGAGATACAGATTACTCTTTAACAGAACAGCACGCTGAAGAAGATCATGAAGGTGAGGAACATGAAGGCGAGGAACACGACGAACATGGTCATACCGAAGGCCCTACTTTATTTAAAAACGATGCATTCGAATTTGGTGCAATATTTGATCTTTCAACAAATGATTTTTCACGAAAAATTTCAGTAAATTTAGCTGAAGAAGAAGTGTCAATTTTCGGTGAAGAAGCGTATATGTTGCCAGTTTCAAGCTCTGAAGCTAATTTTGGACTTTATCTTGGAAAAGAGATGGGGTTTGGACATGTCGACTTTGGTATTCGTTATGACCTCATTGATAGAGAGGGTTCAATAATGGAGGAAGAGCATCATGAAGATGAGCATGAGGGAGAAGTGCACGAAGATGAGCATGAGGAGCACGAAGGAGAGGTAGAATTTTTTAACCCTGACTTTAGTGCTTTAAGTTTTGCCGGGGGCATAGATTTTGATTTAAATGAAAATTTATCCTTAAGCTTAAATTTTGCTAGTGTAGCTAGAGCACCCTCAGCTGTTGAACTATTCATAAATGGACCTCATCTAGCCACTTCACGATATGAAGTTGGTGATGTAAATCTTGAAGAAGAAAGATCAAATAATACAGACCTGTCATTGAGTTGGGCAAGAGGCGAATTTTTTGCTGATCTTTCCTACTTTAGTAATGCAGTCGACAATTATATTTATCTTCAAGATGAATCTGAGGAAGAGCATGAAGAGCATGAAGGTGAAGAGCATCATGATCATGGAGGATTGATCTTATCCAACTATATGCAGAGAGATGCTGACTTCTATGGCTATGAGTTTGAAGTAGGAAGAAATGTTGTTTTACCAAATGGCAACTTTATTTTTACTTATGCTATGGACAGTGTTACGGCTGAGTTTGCTAATGGTGGAGGATTTGTGCCACGTATAGTTC
>JADHNL010000011.1 GCA_016779525.1 SAR86 cluster bacterium
TAAGCAATATCTTGATTCAGAAACAGAAAAAATTGATGCTATGCACAACTTAATAGAATGGATACCAAAAAAAATTCCTAAACAAAAGTACGCTTCTATTGTCCATGGTGATTACAGATTAGATAATATAATTTTCACCAATGATGATAAATGTCTAGCTATTCTAGATTGGGAACTTTCTACTATAGGAGATCCCTTAGCTGATTTTGGTTACCATTGTATGTTGTGGGATATTGGCAATATCAGTGATGATGCTGCCAAAGAGAATGGCATCTTCACTCAAAAGGAATACGTAGATCTGTATTTATCTCGCACCAATTTTGCACTGGATAGCGAATGGGAATTTTATATAATTTTTTCTCTGTTCAAGGTAGCAGGCATATGCCAGGGTATCCTTGGTCGCGTCAGAGACGGAACTGCATCGAGTGATTTTGCTAAGCAGATGGGAGAACGAGCAAAGTTTTTTGCTGAACTTGGTTGGCAGAAAGCCAAAAGAATAACTTAATGGATATTACCACTTTAATAGACAAATTCTGGGAAAAATATACCTCCTATACTCCTTCAGCAAAAAAAATACATCGTTTATTTGGTGAAAAAATTACCAATGATCACATAGCCTTTCGTACTCTAAACCTTCCTGGAACATCAATCGAAAATCAAAAAGAATATCTGCTTCAATATGGCTATCAGGAAAAAGGACAGTACGATTTTAAAGTTAAAAAATTAAAAGCAATACATCTCGAGAATGTGGATGAGACGATACCAAAAATTTTTCTTTCTGAACTCCTATTAGAACAATTTAGTAACAACCTTCAGGAAATATTTCATAAGATTTTCAGAGAAAAATCTATTGCTAGTGAGGATTTGTTAATGGCGGGAAGAAGTTGGGAGATAAATCACAATGAGTATTTTCAGCTTGCAGAGGAATCAGAATATGCATCATGGCTATATGTTTGGGGCTTTTGTCCAAATCACTTCACTGTATCAGTAAATCATCTCAACAATTATAAAAGCTTAGAAGAGGTAAATAATTTGATTAAAGAAAATGGTTATAAACTCAATGAATCTGGAGGCGAAATAAAAGGAACTCCAGAAGAGTTATTAGAACAGTCGTCAATTATTGCTGATCTCCAAAAAGTAGATTTTTCAGGCACTATTTGTGATGTGCCCAGTTGTTATTATGAGTTTGCAAAAAGATATGAAACTAAAGATGGAGAAATATATCAAGGCTTCATAGCTAAATCAGCTGATAAAATATTTGAAAGCACTAATAGAACTTAAGAAATTCATATTATATGAAGAGATTAAAAAAGTTGCTCTACATTTTTAAGCTCAAAGTATGGTGTTCCTACAAAAGTTCTTTTCTTAATTTCAGGGTCGGGAAATTTCTTCCCATTAATTTTACCCTCAAAACCATTCCAATCAATTATATCTAGATCCAATGTTCTTGACGTAAATTTATTGTTAGGATCCCTTATTCTTCCGCATTTTGATTCTATATGTTTTAACGTCTCTTCAACTTCTGAAAAATCTTTGGCACTTTCCATAAGTATTACTAGGTTTATAAAATTATCTCCTTCCATTCCATAAGGTTCTGATTCATAGTAACTGCTTTTTTTAACTATATTTATGTCTGGATGTGCATGGATTTTAGATAAACCTGCTTTTATATTTGCTTCTGGATTAATATTTGAGCCAACCAATACATAGAATTTATTCATATGAGCTTTTGTTTCTCTCGATAATAACTCCAACATCTTTGGAATAACGTAAAGCACCAGGCTTTGAGACTCTTAGCCTTATTTCTGCGATGTTGAAATCTTTAATGACCATCTCTGCAATTTTTTCGGCGAATGTTTCAAGAAGTTCAAATTTATTGCTTTCAACAAAGGCAATAATTGCTTTGGTAATGCTTTTATAGTCGGTTGTGGCCTCAATGGCATCTGCTGCTGCAGCTTTTTTATTGTCATGGGGTATTTCGTAAGAAATGCTGACTTCTTGTTTAATTTTCTTTTCCCAGTCGAATATTCCAATAGTAGCTTTCACTCTTAAATCTTCGACGTAAATCTTATCTCCCTTAAGCATAAAGTTCTCCCAGCGGCCATCTTGGACGAGCAAAGTTAGTTTGATGGCTTTTTAAATTAAATTTTTTCCTAATATATCCAGCATAAGCTATCATTGCAGCATTGTCGGTGCAAAATTCTAAACTGGGGTACAAAACTTCGATGTTACTCTCGGCACTTAATAGCTGCAATCTTTCGCGTAGGTTTTTGTTGGCTGCAACTCCACCAGAGCAAATAAGTCTTTGATGGCCAGTATCCTCAAGCGCCCAAGCAACTTTTTTCGTTAAAACATCAATCACAGCTTCCTGGAAAGATGCAGCAATATCTGCATAATCTGACTCGTCTGAATCATTCACTGTGTAAAGTACAGAAGTTTTAAGACCACTAAAGCTAAAATTATAATTTCTATCTTTGGTTAAAGCTCTTGGAAATTTAAACCTACTAGAGTCTCCACTATCAGCCAATTTTGAAACTTTTGGTCCGCCAGGGTATTCAAGATTGAGCAACTTACCAACTTTATCAAATGCTTCACCACACGCATCATCAATTGTCTCACCAATAATTGTGTAATCACCATATGACTTACAATCTATAATTTGAGTATGGCCTCCTGACACCAGCAAACATAAATATGGTGGAGGCACATCTTTATCTTCCAGGCCGGGTGCTAGAATATGGCCCTCTAAGTGATGTATTGGTAAGATTTCTATACTTTTTGTCTTTGCAATTGTTTTGGCTACTGTCTCGCCAACCATCAGTGAACCTATCAAGCCTGGGCCAACGGTATATGCAATCAAATCTATATTCTCAAGGGAAAGATTTAGCTCACTCAAAAGCTTTTCAAGTAGTTTGATTATCTTTACGCTGTGGTCTCTAGCTGCAATTTCAGGTATTACACCACCGTACTCGGTAAATAGGTCTATTTGAGAATTAACCTTATGCCCAAGCAGGCCTTTTTCTGAGCAATAGACTGCTACTCCAGTCTCGTCGCAAGAACTTTCAATGCCTAAAACTTTCATTTGTTGATTCTTTTGTAATTATCCTTAAAATACACGTTACATTATGCCAAGTATAAAAATTAAAGAAACTGAATCTTTTGATGTAGGTTTAAGAAAATTCAGACGAGCTTGTGAAAGAGCAGGCATTGTCACGGAAATAAGAAAAAGAGAATTCTTTGAGAAACCTACTGAAGAAAGAAAAAGAAAAGCTGCAGCAGCAGTAAAGAGAAACTACAAAAGAGTAATGAAAGACTCTTTTGCTAAACTCAAATAAATTTGTCTGATACTTTCAATCAAATAAAAGATGATCTTAAGCAAGCGATGATTGCTAAAGATGTCTTTGTTAGAGATACCCTGCGTCTTGTAACCTCAGAAGTCAAAAGGTTTGAAGTCGATAATCGAGTTGAAGTTACTCAGGAAGAGATTGTTGTGATTTTAAAGAGGATGGCAAAACAAAGAAAAGATTCCATTGATCAATACATGGCTGGTGCTAGAGCTGATCTTGCAGAAGTTGAACAAAAAGAACTAGATCTAATTAATCAATATTTACCAGAATCATTAAGTGGAGCTGCTCTCAAAGATGCAGTAAAGATAATTATTGAAGATTTGGGCCTCAGTGAAATAAAAGACATGGGGCAAGCAATGAAAGAGATCAAGCTCAGACATCCCGATGCCGAAATGTCTGAGGCTAGCTCTGCAGTTAAAGAACTACTCTCTTGATCTATACGAGTTAGGTAGGTCTTTTTCTTTAGTGTATCTGTCGGTTAATTCTTCATATCTATTTGACAGATCTTGCTCAACACCATCGATTAATACTTTTTCAACAAACGATGTTAGTTCCAATGGATCTGCATCCCAAATAGCTATGTCGCCTTCAAAACCTACCGATACCTGGCCCACATCCACTAAACCAAAAATATCTGCAGGGTTTTTGGTAATAGCATTTAGAGCTTCATTGTAAGGAACTCCCATGGCTACTGCATTCCCGGCAGATTGAGTAGCAAGATATGCATTATGTGATCCTGCTCCCTGATTGTAGTAAAAAGCCATTTTTACACCAGCAGCATTTAGTCTGGCTACGTTCTCGTAGGTTGCATTAAGAGAATCAAAAGAGCCAGGAATGTTATTCAAAGGATCCAGCACAACAGGAACACCAGCTTTGGCAATTTCATCTGCGACCATATGTGCCTCATTTGCTTCCCATAGAATTAATTCTATGCCTTCAGTATCAGCAAACTTAATCACATTAAGTATATCTGTCGCTTTGTTGACCCTGACAACCAAAGGCAATTCGTTACTTAGAAGTTTTCTTATTGCCACCAAATCCCTGTTTGTAAATTGGTAATCGTTTTGCGTGCCAAAGAAAAACTGAATATTATCTGTTTCATAGTTGGCCTTATCTTCAGGTCTATTTCGCACAAAATCCATAAGGTCAGACATGAACTGAAGTTCGGCAGCTCTTGAATCTCCTCGGGATTGGCCATAACTTGTCAATACTGCAAGAGGACCTTGTTTCTTCTGCTTCCAACCGTTATTAATTTTAGTGTGGCTAAGCAGTCCTGAAAAATATCCGGATGCACCAGGAATATGAACAGTCGATGTAACTCCCTTTGATCTATTTAGCCTGACCGCTTGTGAAAAAGGGTTGTATGCTTTTGAAGGATCAAAGCCTGCGTTGTAAATATCTGAAGAATTATCATTGGTTTCACTTAAAGCGCCAATCTCTAATAACCCTAGGGAGGAAAAAACAACAAGACCTGGGGTAATGTACTTGCCATCAGCATATATCGTTTTACCTGTAACTCCATCATCAATTTGGTCTTCAATGCTAACGATTTTGCCTTCTTCGATTAAAAGATCTTTTTTAACAAATCCTTGATCTGGTAAGAAAACATTTCCACCTTTAACTAAAACTGAATTTTCAGTATCAGCAAGGGATAGATAACTAAAGCCTAAAATTAAAATTAAATAAAAATATTTCATCACTCTCCCTCCCACTCTTTTACACCTAAATCAAAATCAGTATGAGGCATAAATTGCGTTGCTTTATCAAATGCTAAAGCTCCATCAATAAATACGTGTTCCGCCTTTGTATATACGCTAAATGGATTGCCATCCCAAATAACAATGTCAGCATTTTTGCCAGCTTCTAAGGTTCCAGTTTGATCAAGTATCCCAGCAGCTTTTGCAGGATTTTGTGTGATCCAAGTCATGGCTCTGGCTTCAGAAATATTAAATCCAGCTTTATTTCCAGCTGCAAGTGCCTTTGCAGCTTCCTGATTCAATCTTTGAATACCGCTGGCACTATCAGAATGGACAATAGCACATCCTGTGCCATCTCTGGCTTGGTCTACAATTGCCACGTTAGCAATAGTCATATCATAAGCTTCATGTTTAAAGCCCCACCAGTCTGCCCACATTGCTGCACATACACCTTCATCTGCTAGTAAGTCTGCAATTTTATATGCCTCCACCGCATGATGGAAGGTTGTAATCTTGTAATCAAATTCCTTAGAAATATTAATCATTGTTGCCATCTCATCTGCTCTGTAGCAGTGGTTTTGAATCAATATTTCACCATCAAGCACGCCCACCAATGTTTCATTTCTTAAATTTCTTGAACTTGGATCTTTTTCGAGAGATTTTTTGTATTTCTCTGCACCAATCCAAGCTTCTCGGTACCCCGCTACATTTCCCATTCTTGTAGATGGGCCTCTGGAGCTATAAACTCTTTTTGGATTTTCACCACAAGCCATTTTTAAGGTATGCGGTGCGTCTGGAAATTTCATTGCAGTAACAGTATTTGCTGATACATTCTTTAGAGTAACGCCTCGGCCACCAAAAAGGTTTGCCGATCCAGGCAACACATGAAAGCTTGTGACACCTCCAGCAAGAGCTAGCTTGTATTGTGGGTCTTGTGACCAAACACTATGTTCAGCCCAGACTTCAGCAGTAACAGGGCTTGTCGCTTCATTACCATCACTACTTGTTCTTACTCCCGGAGCAGGATAGACACCCATATGTGAATGTATATCGATTATCCCTGGTGAAACATACTTACCAGTACCATCAATCTCTTTAGCATCAACTTGTAGATTCATGCCCAATGCCTGAATTTTTCCGTCAGAAAAATGAACATCGTAGTTTTCGTACATGTTTCCGAGACCATCAAATATTGTTGCATTTCTAATCACAGCATTCTCAGAACTTAGTGGAACATATGTAGAACCATATGTACCATGTGTGTCATTGTTAAATTTCGTTACAGAGCCTTCTGCCTCATCTTGCATTGATGGAAATGAATCGTTAGAACATCCAAATAAAACAAGGAGCAAAAGGCTTAAAAATAATTTTCTTATCATCTTTAATATCCCTTTGAATGTATAATATTAGCAAATATGAGTTCACAAAGAATAGATAAAAGAAAAAATAATCAACTTAGAGAAGTTAGCATTATTCCTGGATTTAATATTCACTCTGAGGGATCTGCCTTGATCAAGTTTGGCAACACTCATGTGGTATGTAACGCAACAGTTGAAAAGGCAATACCCAGATGGATGCAGGACAAAAAAACCGGATGGATCACAGCAGAATATGGCATGCTACCAAGATCCACAAACGAACGCATGGCAAGAGAAGCTCAGAGAGGCAAACAATCGGGTCGCACACAAGAGATACAAAGGCTTATCGGTAGATCGCTAAGACAAGTTGTAAACCTTGATCAACTCACAGGATATACAATCACTGTAGACTGCGATGTTCTTCAAGCCGATGGAGGAACAAGGACTG
Source organism: SAR86 cluster bacterium (assembly GCA_016779525.1). Classification (GTDB taxonomy): domain Bacteria; phylum Pseudomonadota; class Gammaproteobacteria; order Magnimaribacterales; family TMED112; genus TMED112. The sequence continues at coordinate 6,851 of JADHNL010000011.1, forward strand.
CATCAATTACTGGTGGTACCGTAGCACTGTGCATGGCACTTAAAAAGATATCAAAAGAAAATGCAATAAACAGCTTGGTTGCCGCAATAAGCGTAGGTACATTTGATAACGAGTTAATTCTCGACCTGAACTATCACGAAGATAGCCAAGCTCAAGCCGATGTAAATATTGTTATGAATGAAAAACTCGAGCTAATCGAGGTTCAAGGCACAGCTGAAGAAAAAGCTTTTAGCAAAAAAGAATTTTATACTCTACTTGATATGGCAGAAGCAGGCATTAAAGACTTGATACAACTGCAAAAGAAAACCATAGAAGCGCTGTGAAAGATTTTCAGTTAAGATTCATCAAACTGGCTATAGAATCTAAAGCTCTACAATTTGGTGACTTTACCCTAAAATCCGGCCGCAATAGCCCATATTTTTTCAATGCCTCAGCTCTTTTAAGCTTTGGTCATATTTCAGAACTTTCAGAAATACTTCTATTGAAAACCAAAGATTTGAATATTAAGTTTGATATGATTTTTGGGCCTGCTTACAAAGGTATTTTTTTAGGTTCGCTACTTGCAGCTGAGTTAAGCAAACAATCTTCAATGCCAGTATGTTTCAACAGAAAAGAGGTTAAGAATCATGGCGAAGGTGGCTCACTAATTGGTGCCACACCAAATGGCAGGGTTTTAATTATTGATGATGTTTTATCATCAGGACTAGCTATTACTGAGGCATGCGACTACTTGGCTCCTTTTGATGTAGATATAGCTGGAGCACTTGTAACTCTTAACAGGCAAGAAAAGGGACAGGACTCTGATCAAATGGCAGCCGATGAATTAAGAGAAAAGGGTACAGAAATTTTTCAAATAATATCATTGGATGATTTAATCAATGCAGAGTCTCTCATCGATAAAACCAATTTGATTAAGATGCAGGAGTATCGCGAAATATACCAAGGAGTATAATGTTTGCTGGGATCGTTCAGGGCACTGGAAGTGTTATTGAAATCAATAAAAACAACTCTGTGCTTAATTTAAATATAAAAGTTCCACAACCCATAGCAAAGAAATTAACTATAGGGGATAGTCTTGCTGTTGATGGGGTATGTTTAACAGTAACTAGAATATCTGATGTAAATGTTTCATTTGATGTTGTGAATGAAACTCAAAATAGAACAATAATATCTGACTACAATAAGAATTCTGTCATCAATCTAGAAACCTCTCTGGAATTTGGCCAACAAGTTGGTGGTCATTTAGTTTCTGGGCATGTGCAAGCTTTAGGCACCATAAAAGAAGTTGAAATAGATGGAGATACAAAAAATATTCTGCTTGAGATAGCAAATAATTACAGCAAATATATTTTTGAGAAAGGATATGTGGCTATAAATGGTTGCAGCCTGACGATTGGTAAAGTAATAAAAAATACATTCTATGTGCATTTGATACCTGAAACATTGCGCGCAACAAATCTTGATAGCCTAATTTATGGTGACAAAGTTAATCTAGAGCTCGATCAAAATACCATAACAATAGTAGATACTACTGAGCGAATCCTAAGTAATAAGATCTAATAGGGCAGTTCTGATATACAAACCATTTTCGACCTGTTTTAGGATAAGTGATTGCTCTGATCCAGCTGTAAATTCATCGATTTCCATTCCTACATTAATTGGGCCAGGATGCATCAATTTCCCAGCAAAACCAGTCTTTTTTAGGAATTCATTATTAACCTGAAAGTTGGCTATGAAATCAGCTTCATTAACTGATTCAGATTTTAAAAATCTCTCTCTTTGTATTCTTAAGATGTAAAGAATATCTTTGTTTGCCAAACATCCATCATTGGTTTCATGATAAGCAGGCACAAATTCATTCTTTATTAGTTCCTTTGGCCCAAGAAAGCTGACATCATTACAGCCCATTGTTTGTAGCAGGGTTATCGTTGAAGGAATAACACGAGAATGTTTAGAATCACCCAAAATAGTCAAAGCCATATTTTTCAGGTCTTGATAATGCTCTTGCATTGTATAAACATCTAACATGGCCTGTGTTGGGTGTGCATGGTTACCATCTCCTGCATTGATAAGAAAAACATCTTCTGGTAACCACTCTGATATTTTATTGATGATTTTATCTTCGGGATGTCTTATCACAAAGCCGTCTACTTTCAGTGCTAATAAAGTTCTAATGGTATCTTGAAGTGATTCTCCTTTTTTGATTGACGAATGTTCCGGCGAAAAATCAATCACTTTAAAACCTAATTTTTTTGCTGCATGCTCAAAGGATAGTTTTGTCCTTGTACTAGGTTCCCAAAATAAAAGACAAACCGTTTTGTTCTTCTCAAGAGATAAATTTGGCCATTGCTCTTTAATCTCAGTTGTTCGTTGAAAAAGCTGATTTATGAATTCTCTTGAAAGAGAGCTGATATCTTTAATTTTGTTCAAGATGTTTGCCTCAATATTTTAGTTACTGTTTTATTGTTCTTTAACTTTGCAAAAATAAGATCAAGGTGATCTAAATCCTTCACAGATGCTTTAATATTTAACTCAACAAAGTTTTCATCTAAGTTTTTTGTGCTGACTGATTCAATGTTTGATGAAGCACTGGCTATAAGTTTTGAAATATCAGCCAAAACGCCCGGTTCGTTTTTAATGGTAATCAATAAAGAAGTAAGGAAATTTGACCCATCTTCTTTTTCCCAAAGAACATTGGAACACTTGCCCGGCTTGTTTAAAAAGCTTTGAAGATTTTGACAATCACTTCTGTGAATAGTTATGCCTGACTCATTATGAACAGCTAGGCTTGGATCTCCACTGACTGGATAGCAACATTCAGGATATTTGATGGCTCCATATTTTTTTGACGAACCAACTCGAAGCTCTGTAACAACTCTTGAAACATTACGTTTCTTTCCACGTAATGCTTCGGCAAAACTTTCTGAAACAAAATTACTGGTTCTTCTTCCAGAACCTATATCAACCATAAGTTGGTTAAGAGATCTTGCTCCTAGCACATTGAAAACTTCCTTAAGCCTTTCACTAGGAAACTCTTTAAGATCAATGCCTGAATCTTGCAAAGACTCTTCAAGCAGGTCTTTTCCATAAGCTCTTGCATCACTGATTTTAATGCTCTTTAAGTCTTTTTTTATTTCTGTTATTGCTTTTGAAGTAACAACAAAATTTAACCAATCTGGATTAACATTCTTTTTCTTACTTTTTATAATTTCGATTGTCTGGCCGCTTTTCAATACAGTAGATAGTGGCGAAAGCTTCTTATCTATTTCACATGTGAGGCAATAACTACCCAAAGTGCTGTGCACTGCATAGGCATAATCAACTGGTGTTGCTCCAGCTTTTAAAGAATATATTCTTCCATTTGGCGAAAAAACGTAAACCTCTTTTCCTTTAAAATCTGACTTGATATTTTCTAAGAATTCAGATGAAGTGGCGCTTCTATTTTTTGCTTCCGTTAATCTTTGAACTAGTTGTCTTGTCTTTGCTTGAATCAAATCATCGCTAACATTTGTTTTATAGAGACCATGAGATGCTATTCCATAGCTTGCAAATGTTTCCATGGCATCGGTCTGAATTTGAACCTCTAATGGAATGGCATCGAAAGTCATCACACTTGTATGTATTGCTTGATAACCATTCATTTTTGGTACTGCAATATAATCCTTAAATCTCCCAGTGATTGGTGTGAATAAATTGTGCACCATGCCTAGAGCTTTGTAACAATCCTCTGCCTTTTGCACTACGATTCTAAATCCAAAGACATCATAGATATTAGAGAAGCTCTTTTTCTTTTTCATCTTTTTATAAATGCTATATATCCTTTTTTCTCTTCCCGTAATCTTCACTTCCAAATTGGCATCTTTAAATTTCTTTCTAAGAGCATTTTTGACTTTGCTTACCAATGTCTTTTTATCTAGATCGCTCTTTTTTAGTGCATCTAAAATTAATTTATTCCTAATGGGATGGATGATTTTAAATGAGATATCTTCGAGTTCCGTTGCCATCTTATGCATTCCTATCTGATGAGCAAGCGGAGCATAGAGATCCATTGTTTCCTTGCATTTTTTTATTTGTTTCTCTCTTGGTAAATGCTCTATGGTTTTGAGATTATGTAACCTATCGGCAAGCTTTATGATTACCACTCTGACATCTTCTGCCGTTGCTAAAGCCATTTTTTGAAAGTTTTCTGCCTGACTTGATCCTTTCATTTTCTCATCCAGTTGCAGAAGTTTGGTAACTCCATTAACTAGCAAGCTTACATTTCTTCCAAATTCTTGCCGAACTTTAGAAAGTGAAATATCACAGTCCTCAACAACATCATGTAATAATCCAGCAATAATGGTGTCCGAGTCCATTTTTAAAGAGGCAAGTATGAGCCCAACATTAATTGGGTGAGTTAAAAATGGTTCCCCACTTTTTCTAAATTGACCATCATGCGCTTTATCAGCAAACTCAATAGCTTTCTTTATTTTTTGACTTGATAGGGGATTAAGGTAAATTTTAGATAATTGGTCTAGCTCTTCACTTAATTTGGAAGTTTGAGGTTTCTTGAAAATGCTAAGTGTGTCAAACAATAATAAATCTACTCCTCATCTTCATTATCGAGAAAAACCTCTTCGGTGTCACTAGAAGCAAGATTTTCTTCAGTCAGAAGTCCTTCTTCTATTTCTCTTAATGCGATGATGGTAGGTTTATCGTTTTCAGGCTCAACTAGAGGCTCAGCACTTGTTGAAATAAGGTCCCTTGCTCTTTCAGCAGCTTTTAATACTAGATCAAATCTACTATTAACCTGTTTTAAGCATCCTTCAACTGTAATTCTTGCCATTGTTTTCTCCGAAGATGATATTAATAAGGTTTTTAGTTGCTGTGTCAAGGGAAATATTAACTATTTGATGCTTAAAATGAACTGCTTTCTTCATTTCTAATGCAGCACCTTTTATTCTTTTTTCAATAACTTCTTTCGTATCAAGTCCTCTATCTTCAAGACGTTTCCTAAGCTGATCAATTGATGGAGGTGAAATAAAAATACTTTCTGCATTTGGGTAAATTTTTAAGATTTTTAGTGCTCCTTGCCAGTCTATTTCTAGAAATACTTTGTTACCATCCGCTAACTTTTGGTCTATCTGTGTTTTAGGAGTGCCATAAAGGTTGCCATGAACAACAGCATATTCTAGGTACTTTTTGTCTATTATATTTTTGTTAAATTCTTCGTCAGATATAAAATAATAATCTTTTGAAGACTGCTCTCCTGCTCTCGGTTCTCTAGTCGTATGTGAGATTGAAAGATGAACTTTGTGCTGCTTTTTTTTAGCGTAATCAACTAGACGTTTAATGAGTGTGGTCTTGCCTGCTCCAGATGGCGCAGTAAAAATATATAGGTTTTTTTCGTGATTATTCGACATTTTGAGCATGTTCTTTGACTCTCTCGATTAAGCTCTTCAATTCGACAGCTTCAAGCTTAATATGCGAAATAGATGCTTTTGAAGTTATGGTATTAGTTTCTCTTAGCAACTCTTGAGTAAAAAAATCGAGCTTTTTGCCAACTTGCCCTTTTGATTTGATCAATTTATCCACCTGATCAAGGTGTGATATGAGCCTAACAACCTCTTCATTAATATCGAATTTGCTTATGGCTGCAAATATTTCTGGGTAATTTACTTCAGAATTCTTAAGATTAAGCTCTTTTTTATATTTATTATATTTTTTAAACACTTGCTCTGAGTTTTTCTTTTCATATTTGGTAATTTTATTTACATGCTTTTGCATCTTTTTAACTACTGATTCCAAATCTTTTTTTGTTGTGTTTCCATCTTGCAATCGCGAGTCAACTAAATTTTTTAATGTGGATCTAATTACTTTTTTAAAGTTTGCAGCACTTAAACTACTGCTACTGCCCAATGAATCTTTAAGTTTCAGAAGCTGGAAGTAAGATATTGGAACAAATTCGACACCTTTGCTTCTTAATTCATCCTCATTCTTTTTAACTTTCCGAGCTAGACTTTCAGAAACCTTGAGCTGGTCATCTTGAGAGGTGTAAGCATAAAGCTCTATTTCAACCTTTCCCCGAGTAAACATTTTTTGGACTTCATTTCTGACCCATCCTTCATGCCCCTTAAGGTTTGATGGAAGCTTTACTGCCACCTCAAGAAACCTGCTGTTAAGTGACTTGCCAATGCATTTATATTGTATGCCCTTCTCATCATGAGAAACCTCTGTAAAACCTGTCATACCAATCATAGCAGTGATTTTATATCCTTATATTTGAAAACAATATTATTATTGTATTGCAATGACCGTACATTGGCATTCACTGGGTCATCATTCTTAATGTGTTTAGAAAAATCAGAGTATCGTTCTGAGCTTGGCACAACTCCATTAATTATTTGTGACTTGATTGATAAATTTATTTGCTTCTGAATAATTTCTACTACATCTTCTATATGAATAGCATTAATGAATTTGTCTTTAATTTCATCTTTTTCTGCCCTTTTAAGTATTGCTTTAATAAAATTACTATCCTCATGAATAATGCCCGACAATCTGAGGATCTTATTGTTTTCAAATTGCATCGCTTTGTTTTCAAACTTAACTATAAGCTCCGACAAACTATCATTTGGTTTGGGAGATGTTCTTTCATCAACATCGATATTTTTGTAGCCATTAAAGACACGTGTCGATGATATAAAAAGTTTATTTTTTATCTCAAGCTTTGTGAGTTGTTCTGGAATTTCAATATAAGCCTGTTGATACGAATCATATGATGCTGATAAAGTTTTTGGCATATAAATTAGCCAATCACATTCAAAAGAATCTAACTTAACAATGCTTGTGGGTCTGATTTGCATCGGACACTGAGCCACATTATCAGGATAATCCTGTTGAGTTCTTCTTATTGCAACGAAATGCCAATCAGGATTTTTCCTAATTAAATGATCAGCAATTTTGCCTGCACCTAAAATTAAAATTTTCATTTTTGATATTTAGCAATAATAATAAATATATGTCTTCTTCACCAAAAATTGATGCTTCTTCACTATTGGTTACATCAATCAAGGGTGTCGGTGAGAAAATGGGTGTTGCATTTCTTAAGCTAGGGATCAAGAATGTTGAGGATCTTTTATTTCACTTTCCTTCAGATTATCAAGACAGAACAAGACTCTTAAAAATTGCAGATCTTGAGCCAAATCAGGAGTTTGTCATTCGTGGTACAGTTGAAAAGGTTTCGCAAACTTTTGTTCCGCGTAAAATGCTAATCGTTAAGCTTTCAGATAGTACAGGACATATTTACCTTAGATTTTTTTATTATTTTCCTGGCTTGAGAAACCTATTTAGGACAGGTGCTGTCATGGAAATTGCAGGCACATCAAGATTAGGAAGATATGGTCTTGAAACAATCCATCCAGACTATGAATTATGTACAGACTTAGAATTTTTCCCAAAAATACTTCCAAAATATCGACTTACAAGAGGGATAACTAATCAAAGATTACGTAATGCTATAGCTCAAGCTATTCAGATGATGAATAACGAAAAAATTGAGGTAATGGATTATTTCCCAAAAAATAATCTAGTTAATTTAAGTGACTCAATACAAAGAATTCATACTCCTCTTCCAGATGATGACATTAATGATTATTTAGTTGGAGGAAGATCACCACATAGAAAGAGAATTGGTTTAGAAGAGATAGTTGCTAACAAAATAAGCTATCTTTCAATTAAACATCAAAATAAAAATAAACCAGCAGATATTTTTTCTGATGAATTGCTAGCAAATCAAATAATCAAGTCATTACCATTTAAATTAACACAGGATCAAAAATTAACATATCAAGAAATTAAAGATGATATTTCATCAGGCTCACCAATGTTACGGCTTCTGCAAGGCGATGTGGGATCAGGCAAGACTATCGTAGCTGCGCTGATTGCTGCGAGTGTAGTTGCTGAGGGAAAACAAGTGGCAATTTTAGCTCCTACAACCATCCTTGCTAAGCAACATTATAAAAACTTTGTTGATTGGTTTGGAAGCGATATTGAAATTGAATTACTGACTTCAAAAATCCCTGCAAAAGAACGTAGAGAGAAATTAAATGGCATTGCAAATGGGAGTGTGAAGATTGTTATTGGGACACATGCTGTTTTTCAAAAAGATGTGGTCTATGAGTCATTGTCTCTGGTTGTCTATGATGAGCAACATAGGTTTGGTGTAACCCAACGACTTAAACTTAAAGAAAAGGCTGGTGATTACCCTCATCAACTACTTTTATCAGCCACACCCATACCAAGAACTATGGCTATGAGTGTTTTGTCTGGATTGGATGTATCCACAATTAAATCATTGCCACCAAACAGGAAACCAATAGTCACAACATTGTTGAGCAACAAAAGACGAGAAGCCCTTATCAATAGAATTAAAAAAGCCATTGAGTCTGGGTCGCAAGTCTATTGGGTATGCCCAATAATTGAAGAGAGTGATAGCAGCTTAATAGGTATTGAGGATTTAGAAAAAGTTTTGAAAAATGATTTTGATAATAACCAATACGATATTCTGCATGGCAAAATGCCCGACAAAGTTAAGAATCAAATCTTAGAAAATTTTAAAAATAAATCGACAAAAATTTTGTTGGCTACCACTGTTATAGAAGTAGGCATTGATGTGCCCGATGCAAATATTATGGTCATTGAAAATTCCGAACGTTTTGGATTAGCGCAACTGCATCAATTAAGAGGTCGTGTTGGACGTGGCGATAAGGAAAGCTATTGCATTCTAATGCATGAAGATAATCTCTCAGAACTTTCGGAAAAGAGATTAAGTGTAATATCCAAATCTAATGACGGCTTTTTGATAGCTGAGGAGGATCTCAAATTGCGTGGACCTGGTGATATCCTTGGTTTATCTCAAACAGGACAACCAAGCTTTACTTTTTATGATTTGATTGCAGATGAAGAAATACAATCTGAAGCAAATAGAATCACTGATGAGATAATGGAACTGCCAATAGAGCAACAAAGAAAAATTATTGAACGGTGGTTTCCAGCACACCTTGAACTTTCAGATATTTGACATAGATATAGAATCTATGGGAAAACTCATTGATGGTGAATGGATAGTAAAATCCATTATTACTTCAGACAGTTCAGGTGCATATAACCGCCTACCAAGAACATTTCTAGACACAATTGAAGAGGACCATGCAATATTTCAACCAGAACTTGGTCGTTACCACTTGTATGTTAGTTTCGCATGTCCTTGGGCTACTAGAACTTTGATATACAGACAACTTAAAGATCTTAACGATCATATAAGTGTCAGTGTTGTCCATCCAGATATGCTTGAAGAGGGATGGGTATTTGATTCAAGCTTTCCAGGTGCTACTGAGGATCATTTATATGGCAAGAAGTTTTTAAGAGAGATATATCAAAAAGCAGACCCAAAAATCACCACCAGCGTTACTGTACCAATACTGTGGGATAAAAAAACTGAAACAATTGTTAACAATGAATCTTCTCAAATAATTAGAATTCTAAATTATGCATTCAATGATCTAACTGGCAATCAGAATGATTACTACCCCGAAGACAAAAGAGAATTAATAGATGAACTGAACGAAATCATATATGACAACGTGAACAATGGTGTCTATAAGTCGGGTTTTTCTCTTTCTCAAGAGGCTTATGATAGTGCTGTTTCAAAACTGTTTGAAACACTTGATTCTCTTGATGACAGACTTAGCAGAACAAAGTTTCTAGTTGGTGATGACTTTACAGAGGTTGATTTAAGGCTGATTCCCACGCTATTAAGATTTGATGCCGTTTATGTCACGCATTTTAAATGCAATATTAGACGAATCATTGACTACAAAAATTTATATAGATACATGCAAGACATGCTTGAAATACCTGCAGTAAAGGATACTTGTAATATTGATCACATCAAACGTCACTACTATTACAGCCATGATCAGATCAATCCATATCGCATTATTCCTCATGGACCAATTGAACTATGAGTAAAGAGATAATTCCTGCATACGAAACCTCCGATGGCGCAGGAGTAAAAATTTTTCGCAGTCTAGGACAAACCCAAGATGTGCGCCTTGACCCCTTTTTAATGTTAGATGAATTCTGCTCTGACAATCCAGATGATTACATTGGCGGATTTCCTTCACATCCTCATAGAGGGTTTGAAACATTCACATATATGATTGAAGGGCATTTGAAACATGAAGATAGTATGGGTAATAGTGGTGAACTAAAGTCGGGTGAAATGCAATGGATGACGGCAGGCAGAGGCATTATCCATTCAGAAATGCCTTTGCAAAAAAATGGTCTTATGAAAGGCTTTCAGTTGTGGGTTAATTTACCAGCCGAAGAAAAAATGAAAGCTCCATCATACAGAGATATAAAATCAGATGAAATGATTGAAATAGATGAAGGCAATGCCTCAATTAAACTAATTGCAGGGAAATATAAACATCATTTAGGGCCTATTAATGGACTAAGCACCCAACTAGATTACATGGATATCACACTGGAGTTTGGTTTTTTTGCTTTTGATGGCTCAATAAATAAAAACTATTTCATTTATGTTTTTGAGGGCAATGTTTCAGTGGATGGAAGAGAGCTGCAATCAAAAAATGGAATGTGCTTCTCTGGGGAAATTGATGTTCATTCGAAACAAAAATCAAGGTTTCTATTGATTGGTGGCAAACCAATAAATGAACCAATATTTCAATATGGACCCTTTGTTATGAATACCAAAGCTGAAATTATTAAAACACTAGAAGATTTCAACTCTGGAAGTTTTGGCAAGTATTGAGTCTAAATTGTTTACATACCACAATTTTGCTGTATCGTAGTCTCAACTATAGGAGATTGCAATGCAAAAAGGAGTCGTAAAATTTTTTAATAATGCGAAAGGCTTTGGATTTATTGCACCCGAAGATGGTTCTAAGGATGTATTTGTGCATATCAGTTCTTTACAAAGATGTGGCATAGAAACTTTGAACGAAGACGACAACGTTGAGTTTACAGTGGAAGAATACAAAGGCAGAATAGGCGTCGGCGAAATAAAACTAGTTTAATTTAACCAACATCAAGCAATTGCTGCAAATGCAGCTGTTATTTATTTTAAAGCAGAGGAGCTATTACTAGGCTCACTATTGCCATAACATTAATCAATATATTCATTGAAGGTCCTGATGTATCTTTAAATGGATCGCCAACCGTATCGCCAACAACTGCTGCTGAATGAGTTTCTGTTCCTTTCCCACCAAAGTTTCCTTTTTCAACAAACTTCTTAGCGTTATCCCATGCTCCACCAGCATTTGCCATCATTAATGCAAGCAAGACACATCCTAGCAATGCTCCAGCTAACATTCCGCCCAACTCAATAGCACCCAAACCAAAACCAATAACTATAGGACTTAAAATTGCTATTGCGCCAGGAAGGAGCATCTTTTTTAAAGCTGCATTGGTTGCTATGTCAACGCATTTTGCTGTATCAGGATCAGCTTTGCCTTCAAGTAGCCCAGGTATTTCTCTAAATTGTCTTCTTATCTCTTCTATCATTTCAAAAGCAGCATCACCTACAGCAGTCATAGTTATAGAAGAAACAAGAAATGGAATTGTGCCTCCAATAAACATTCCCACTAAAACTCTTGGGTCCGATAAGAGCAATTCTACTTTAGTGACTTGGGTAAAAGCAGCAATAATCGCAAGCGCTGCAAGTGCAGCAGCACCAATAGCAAATCCTTTGCCTATGGCTGCAGTTGTATTTCCTAATTCATCAAGTGAATCTGTAATCTCTCTGACTTCGCTTTTCATGCCACTCATCTCAGCAATGCCTCCAGCATTGTCTGCTACTGGGCCATAAGCATCTATTGCCATAGTAATGCCAACTGTTGATAACATGCCAACTGCTGCAATTCCTACTCCGTAAAGTCCAGAAAAATATGTAGAAACCCCAATAATTCCTGCTATAACCAAAATAGGCATCACAACAGAAATCATTCCTACACTTAGTCCAGAAATTATAACTGTTGCTGGTCCTGTCTCGCCTGATTTTGCAATTTTTCCAACAGGTGAATCAAGTGTAGAGCCTCCTGTATAGTATTCTGTAATTAGGCCTATTAATATTCCGCCTACAGCGCCAGTTAAAATTGAGTAAAAATAATTCATTTCAACGTTTGGAGAGTAGTAAATACTCAGACCGGCAAAAATTAAAAATATAATTGGTGAGAAAAAGGTGCCATACCTTAATGCAACTGCTGGAGATCTTGAGACTTGAGATCTTACAATGCCAATTCCAATTAGAGAACAAAATAAGCCAGAAGCCGCAAGCCATAAAGGCAAAAACATTAAATCTGGATTGCTGAGTGTAGCTGCGATAGCTATTGAAGCAATCATTGCTCCACAGTAAGACTCAAAAATATCTGAGCCCATGCCTGCAATATCTCCAACATTGTCACCAACGTTATCGGCAATAACTCCAGGGTTTCTTGGGTCGTCTTCTGGTATTCCTGCTTCTATCTTGCCAACAAGGTCTGCGCCAACATCAGCACTTTTAGTAAAAATGCCTCCCCCTACTCTTGAAAATAGAGCTACTGCAGATGCACCTACGCCGAAACCTTCAAGTGCAGATGCTATAGTTTTATAATCATCATTCATCGAGCCAACAAAATATACATACAGCCCACCAAGACCAATTAATCCCATAGATGCAACACAAAGACCCATAATTGAGCCACCAAAGAATGAAATGGATAATGCTCTTTCTTGTCCCGATTCTTCAGCTGCTGTAGCAGTTCTGACGTTGGCCTTTGTCGCAGAGTACATACCTATGAAACCTGCTATAGCTGAGGATAGCGCTCCAACAGCAATTGCTAGTGCTGTATCCCATCCTAGAGGTGAAAATCCACAAGCTAATACTAAAACCAAGAGTACTGGGAGCAGAATTTTATATTCAGTTATCATGAAGACTTTTGCGCCAAGGTGAATTTGATTACCAATTTTTACAACCTTAGGATTGCCTTCTGGGTACTTCATTATTAGTCCATAAAGTGCAAAAGCACATACCAAACCTACTAATCCAACGATGAATGGACCCCATGGTGTCATTGGTCCGATAATAAAATTCTCAAAAATTCCCATAATTTGTTCTAGCTATTAAATACTTTTTCGTCTAGCCCCCTCTCTGTTTTAGCTACTATACAAGAAACTGCAGCATCTCCGCAAACATTTATTGAAGTTCTAAGCATATCTAAGATCCTATCTACAGCCAGTATCAGGCCAATTGCTTCTAAAGGTATACCAAGCTGACTCAGAATTATTGTCAAAGTCACAATGCCTGCTGAAGGAACTGCAGCAGTACCTATAGAAGTAATTACAGCCAGAAAAATAATCTGGATGTACTCAATCATTCCAAGCTCTATGCCTGGTGTAATGCCAGCAATAAAAATCGTTGCTAGCCCCTGCATAATTGCTGTTCCGTCCATATTGATAGTTGCCCCAACTGGAACGACAAAAGATCCAACATCTTTTTTTACACCTAAATCTTGTGTAACTGTTTTTAAAGTTACAGGAATAGTTGCTGCACTTGAGGAAGTTGAAAATGCAAACAGCATTACATCCTTCATCTTATAAAAAAACTTTATAGGGTTTAATTTGGCAAACACAGCTAATATTAGCGAGTAGGTGAAGATCAGGTGAAAGATCAAGACAAAAATTAACAGCATTACATATTGAGCGACATCACCAAAAATATCTAGACCTTTTGAAGCTACATAAGTTCCAATGAGGCAGAAGACCCCATAGGGAGCAAACTGCATGACCATGAGCACTATTTTTAAAAATACCGTGTTTAGTTTTTCAAAGCTTTTGGATAGCCCGCCAGTTACGGAATCGGTTGCATTAAGTGCAATCCCAAACAATATGCTTATAAAAACAATGCCTAACATATTATTCTCAACAAAAGCGCCAAACATGTTGCTTGGAAATATTCGCATTACAGTGTCATAAAAGCTTGCCTCGCCGCCTGCAAGATCTGTTGGAGCGACATCGCCAGAAAACCCAGCACCCAAATTGGTTAGCCATCCAAAGAAAAGTGCTAAAGAGACAGCAAAAGCTGTTGTTAGCAGATATAGGCCTACTGTTTTATAGGCAATAGAGCCTAGTCTAGCCATATCGTTTAAAGATGAAATTCCTGAAACCAATGAAAAAAATACCAAAGGCACAACTATAAGCCTCAAGAGATTCTTAAAGATATCTCCGCCTAAACTGAAAATGTATGTTGAAAAAAATTCCTCTAAAAACTTTGGAGCAATATTTGTATAAAAAATTAGGGCTCCAATAGCGAAGCCTGCACCCATTCCAATAAGCACGTTCCTTGTAAGATTTTTTGGTGCTGCTAGTTCTGTCATATCTCCATCATATCAAAATCTTCTTTACCTACACCACATTCAGGACAAACCCAGTCATGAGGAACATCCTCCCATCTTGTCCCGGGGGCTAAGCCCTCTTCTGGATGGCCTTTTTCTTCATCGTAGATCCATCCACAAACTATGCATTCCCATCTTTTGTATTCCATTTTATGTCCTCTTTTAATGGGAAGTATTATAATCATTCATCACTTGGAAATGACACCTTTAATTCAAACAAACTGGCAGCTTTTTGCAAAAGAGAAGCTAGGCAATTTCAATCATATGGAATCATGGATTCTTGAAGACACCTCATTGATTGGAAGACTAACTGAAAAGCATGGCTCCATAAAGTTAGAACTTATATCAGAAAAAATCTGTCTTCATTGCGATCAACAAATATCATCGCAAGAAATCAGTGGAAACCATAGAAAGATATTTTTGAAAGCCAATTCCAATGTTGTTTATGCAGAATCTTTTTTTAGTGAAGGTGTTATTAATCAATTCAGGAAATTTGGAGCACTCGGCAATGAGGCTCTTGGCAAATATCTCTTCTCGAATAAAGATATAAACAAAGTTGAAACCTACATAGCTCAATATCAGCTTAAAAATAAAGAATACGTTGCAAGAAAATGCATATACTCATTAAACAAAGAGCTATTTTCAGTAATTGAAGTATTTTTATTTGATGAATAAGTTGGGAGCGTATCTAAATCTCATAAGATTTTACAACCCTATAGGTTTTTGGTTGTTATTATGGCCTGCACTTTGGGGCGTTTTCATTGAACCTGGATTCCAGCTGGAACATTTTGCAATTGTGGTCTTAGGTGCATTTCTGACAAGATCACTGGGTTGTGCAATAAACGATATCCTTGATCGAAACTACGATAGCAAAGTGGAAAGAACAAAAGGAAGACCTTTAGCAAACGGTGACCTAAGTTTGATGCAAGCACTAATATTTGCAACATTGATTGGTATAACTTGTATTGTTCTATTGCTGCAAACGAATTCATTCACAATTCACATTGTTTTTACTTTGGCCATACCTCTAATTATCTTTTACCCATTAGCAAAAAGATTCATTGGCGCTCCACAACTTATACTGGGAATCACATTTGGTTTATCTTTACCAATTAGCTATTCCATTATTCATAGCAATATCAATGCTGATGCTTTATTTCTTTACCTAGCCTGCATTTTTTGGATAATTGCTTACGACAGCTACTACGCTTTATCTGATCTGGAAGACGATATAAAGATAAATATCAATTCACTGCCTCAGCTTTTTGGTGACTCAGCTCTAAAAGTAATTAATGTTTTTTATGGTTTATTTGTTTTAATGATTACTCTATTTGCTTTTTATAACGGTTACGAAATTTTAAAGATTGGTGTCTTATTCTTAATTTATCAGGGTTATTACCAATACC
Source organism: SAR86 cluster bacterium (assembly GCA_016779525.1). GTDB lineage: Bacteria > Pseudomonadota > Gammaproteobacteria > Magnimaribacterales > TMED112 > TMED112. The sequence continues at coordinate 22,692 of JADHNL010000011.1, forward strand.
AACTAGGCCAAGATCACCAATACATTCAAGCATTTAAATCTAACAGTCACGTCGGCTTGGTTATTGCCATGATATTTTTTATTGAGAATCAAAATGAATTTTTCAGTTGAAAATAGTTGCAATCTCCATGAAAGATCAATTAAAGAATTATCAAAAGATAATGTTTTCTTTAATTACGATTTTTTAAGTGCCTTAGAAGCTAGCAACTGCTTAAACCCAAATACTGGTTGGATACCTCATTCATTTAAACATCAAAATGGAAGCATTATTCCTTTTTACAACAAAAGTAACAGCCAAGGCGAATTTGTTTTTGACTATGCATGGGCAAATGCGTACTTTAAGAGTGGAGTAAAGTATTACCCTAAAGTTGTGTTAAGCGTTCCTTTCACACCTGTTGAGGGCGAAAGAATTTTTTGTTCAGATGATAAAAAGGGTGAAGAAGCATTAAGAGATTTCACTAATTATGTAAATGAAAGCAATTTTTCATCTATCCATGCACTTTATGTTGAAGAGGAATCAAGTAATCCGTTTTTGGCAAATGACTACATTGAGCGAATTGACTGTAATTACAAATGGCATAATCATAATTACAGAGAATTTGATGATTATTTAATATCTCTTAAATCTAGATACCGAAAGAATATCCTTAAAGAACGACAATCCATACAAGAACAAGGCATTATATTCAATGTTGTTCAGCAGCCTTCTGATAAAGACTGGGAGGAGTTCTATCTGTTCTATGCTCTTACATATGTTAGAAGAGGACAAAACCCTTATCTAACCTTGGACTTTTTCAAACAAATTAATTCCCTCGAACCAATAATTCTTTTTGCAAATAGGAAGAAGGAAAAAGTTGCAGCGGCACTTTTTTTTATTAAAAGGGATAGCTTGTATGGCAGATACTGGGGCGCAAAGGAAGATATAAATTTTTTACATTTTGAAACCTGCTACTATCAAGGGATTGAACTAGCCATTGAAAAAGGTATTAAGACATTTGATCCAGGCATTCAAGGACAACATAAATTAAAACGCGGTTTTGAACCTGTGATTAATAGATCATATCACTGGATAAAGCATCCTGAATTTAGAAAGGCAATAATAAATTACTGCAAAGAAGAAGGAAGGCATGTGCTGGAATATCTAGAAAATGCAAAGAAACAACTCCCTTTTAAAAATGTCTGAATATTCCAAGACAAATAGTCACATTTCTGCCTGTTCAGCAAATTATTTACGAATAAGTAAATTATTAAATGCTTCAAAGAAAAACTCTTTATCTTTAAGAAATAAGATTGAGCAGACAATTTATAGTGCGCAAATTGATGTACAAAAATTATCAGAACATACCTGGATATGTCGCTTAGTTTTTTCCAACCTCAGCCATAAGCTATTGAATTCATTACAATTTGTTCTCAATATATATCATGATGTTGAGTTATGTGAAGTTGCTTCATTTAATGGTCATACACCAAATAGATATCCCTTTAGTGAAGAAAACTTTCCAAAGTCGGCAGATGAAAAACTACAACAAAACCGTTTTTTAACTGAAGTTGTTGATATGATTCTAACCAGTGGATTTTATGAAAAATAAAGATTTAATCATCTATGTGCATGGCTGGAATTCTTTTAAGAATGCAAGAAAAGCGTCGCTTTTAAAAAAGTTAATCAACAATGAGCATTTTGAAGTAATCTCATTAACTCTGGAATCACACCCTAAAAATGCTATTGCACAACTTTCTAAGTTAATTGAACAAGAGATGATGCACCGCAAAGTTCATTTAATCGGCAGCTCTCTCGGGGGCTATTATTCAACTTACCTTTCAGAAAAATACAATCTTAAAGCAGTAATGATAAATCCTGCTGTATGGGCATACAAAATATTTGAAAATAATCGCGGCGAAAATGAAAATCCAAATACTGGAGAAAAATACTACATTGACCAAGAATGGATTGATAGTCTTGAAGAAATTTTCATAGACAGCTTAAAGCTTAAATCTAACTTCTTGGTACTACTTCAGACGGCAGATGAAACCCTAGATTATCGTTACGCTGAAAAATATTTTGAAGGCACCAGCATTGTTATTGATGAAGGTGGATCTCATAGTTTTGACAACCTTGAGTCAAAAATAGCAAGCATTTCAATTCATTTTGGTGAAAATCAATAAATTCTTGCCATTTTGGCAAAAAAAGGCTAGATTTACATAGCATTTTTTATTTTTGCACCATACTCCATGGTTAAAAAGGAGCCTTTGATTAGGTAAGAGTTAAATCGTTCATCTTCGCAAGAAGACGGAAGTAAGTAAAAACTGAAGGAACGCGCCGTTTACAGGAAACGTAAATCGTTCATCTTCGCAAGAAGACGGAAGTAAGCGAAAGCTGAAGGAACGCGCCCGTTAAACAGGACCGAGTTTAATTTCTAAATATCCTGCAGATCAAAAATGCAAAATTTTAAATTAATTTAATTGGAGCATTTTTATGTCAAAAAATACTTTAAAACTTATTGCCGATTCAAAAGCTGAATGGGTTGATCTACGCTTTACCGATACAAAAGGTAAAGAGCAACATGTAACAGTATCTGCTAGCACAGTTGATGAAGGCTTCTTCACTGATGGAAAGATGTTTGATGGCTCTTCCATAGCAGGCTGGAAACCAATCAATGAATCAGACATGATTCTCATGCCAGATGATAGTACCTGCGTTCTAGATGTTTTCTCTGATGATCCTCTTGTCATATTGAGGTGCGACATCGTTGAACCGAGCGACGGAAAAGCGTACGAAAAAGATCCTAGATCGGTCGCTAAAAAAGCAGAAGATTTCATGAGATCTGAAGGAATTGCTGATGAGGCATTCTTTGGTCCAGAGCCTGAGTTTTTTGTCTTTGATGACATAAGATGGTCAACTGAAATGCAAAAAATGTCTTACCAAATCTCTTCTGAAGAAGGCGCATGGGAAACAGATACCGAATACGAAGAGGGTAACCTTGGTCATAGGCCTGGAATAAAAGGTGGATACTTCCCTGTACCACCTGTTGACTCTCTTGCTGATTTAAGAGCTGCTGCTTGTAAAGCCTGTCAAGATTTTGGTCTTGAGACGGAAGTTCACCACCATGAAGTTGGTACGGCTGGGCAGTGTGAAATAGGAGTGAAATTTAATTCGTTAACAAAGAAGGCTGATGACATCCAAACATTCAAGTACTGTGTCCACAACACCGCATTTAACTACGGAAAAACAGCAACTTTTATGCCAAAACCATTGGTTGGGGATAACGGTAGTGGGATGCATTGCCACCAATCTCTTGTTAAAGATGGAGTAAATCTATTCACAGGTAAAGAGTATGGGGGGCTAAGCCAAACCGCTCTTTATTACATTGGTGGAATTATGAAGCATGCAAGAGCAATCAATGCCTTCTCCAACGCCACCACAAATAGTTATAAAAGACTTGTCCCTGGTTTTGAAGCTCCAGTTATTCTTACTTATTCAAATAAAAATAGATCAGCTTCTATAAGGATCCCTTATGAAAGCAATCCAAAGGCAGCCAGAATAGAAGTTAGGTTCCCTGATGCATCAGGAAACCCTTACTTTACTTTTGCAGCAATGCTTATGGCTGGCCTCGATGGTATACGAAATAAAATTGATCCCGGGAAGCCAGGTGATCTTGATCTTTACGAAGCATCTGCTCGGGAGCTAAGAAGATTCAAGACCGTTTGCAGCTCTCTTGATGAGGCGTTGCAAGCCCTAGATAAAGATCGAGCTTTCCTAAAAGAAGGTGGTGTCTTTACCGATAATCTGATTGATGACTATATTGCACTGAAAATGGAAGAAGTTGATAGACTAAGAATGTCTACTCATCCAGTAGAGTTCGATATGTATTATAGCGTCTAAACTAATTGAGCCTTCTACTTCACGAGTGGGAGGCTCTCTTCTGCCCAAGAAACTAGACCATACTTCAAAAGAAATACCTCTTTTGCACCTAATTGCTTAAGCTCAACGCCTGCTCCGCCAGCATCTAAGCCATTTTCAGACACTACAATTATCGCTTTGTCATTCACTAGAAGATGCTCTTGTTGTTTGAAGCTATCTTTTGGAACATTTATTGATCCGTGAATGTGGCCTGACTCGTAAGAATCTCTATCTCTAATATCCAAGAAAAATGCTTTGTTTTGGTTGACTAGTTGAGTTGCCTCTGTTGGGCCAATCTTTTTACCGCCTTTATTATTTTCGTATATCCACCAAAAAACTAAAGTTATAAATAAAGGGAGTGATAGATACCACCTAGAAAATAGAAAATCGAATAAATCCATATATAAAAATTTTTTTAAGCTTATACAATATATACCTTATTTTAAAGATAAATCATGAAATCTAATATTTTAGTCTTGGTCAGGCACGGACAGAGTGAATGGAATAAGCTCAATTTATTTACTGGCTGGAAAGACCCTAATCTGACCCAGCAGGGAATAACAGAGGCAAGTCAAGCTGGGGCAATGCTGAAAGAGATGTCAATTAAGTTTGACTTAATGTACACATCTGTGCTCCGAAGAGCGCAACTTACAGGAACAATAATTCTAGAGAAATTAGATCAACTCAATATTCCCATAGAAAAGAATGTAAATTTAAATGAAAGAGATTACGGTGATCTAACTGGGATGAACAAAGACCAAGCACGAGCCGAGTTTGGTGACAAACAAGTTCATATATGGCGACGTTCCTATGATATTCCTCCTCCAGGAGGGGAGAGTTTGAAAAACACATATGATAGAGTTGTACCGTATTTCAAAGAAAAGGTACTTCCTCAATTAGAAAGTGGAAAAAATATCCTAATAGCGGCTCATGGAAACTCTCTGAGATCATTGGTGAAATATATTGAGAATATCTCTGAGGAAAATATTTTGAAATTCGAAATTGCTACTGGTGAACCGCTTTTCTACGAATATAAAAGTGGCAACCTAAAAAAAGTTGATCGGTAAAAACATATCAATCTGGTATAAAGAGCATGGCCGCAAAGATCTGCCTTGGCGCCTTGATATAACACCATACAAAATTTGGATTTCCGAACTAATTTTGCAACAAACTCAAGTAAAAACTGGAATAGAGTATTTCCATAGATTTATAAGCAAATATCCTACTCTTGGCTCAATTAAAGATGCTAGCGAAGATGATATTTTAGGACTCTGGAAAGGATTGGGTTACTACAGAAGAGCAAACTATATTTTCCAAGCCAAAGAAATGATATTTAAAACATTTAATGGTGTTTTCCCTGAAAGTTATGATGATTTAGTTCAACTTCCTGGCATAGGTCAATCAACTGCAGGAGCAATACTATCGATTGCTTACAATAAACCTTACCCCATCCTTGATGGTAATGTAAAAAGGCTTATTTCTAGATATTTTCATAAGAAACATTTCGATGAGAAAGTTTTTTGGGACTTATCAAAACAATTAATTGATCAAGATGATCCATTCTCATTTCAACAAGGTGCAATGGATATTGGAGCAACCATATGTGTTCCTGCAAAACCTCTATGCAACCTATGCCCATTAAAGAAAGCTTGTAAGTCATTTAAAATTAACTCATTTCCTAGACTGAGTAAAAAAAGAGTTGTTAAAAAACAAGTGAATATTAACTTCCAGATTATTGTAAAAGGTAAAAAGATAGCGATGACAAAGAATAACAACTTGGGCTTTTGGAAAAATTTGTGGCTATTCCCTCATGAAATTGTTCGACAAAATAAACCAACCATTGTGCATAACTTATCGCATCGAAAACTAAATATAGAGTACATTGTTTCTTCTGAAACAGAAAAGGCGACCTTTTTTAGTTTCAAAGAGGTTCTAAATTTAACGACCCCGAAGCCAATATCTGATAGATTATTAGAGATATGCAGATAATTTTATGTAAGAAATATCAAGAAGAGCTGCCTAGCTTGGATGCGCCTCCATTGCCAGGAGATAAAGGAATGCATATCTTCAAAAATTATTCAAAAAAAGCTTGGGAAGCATGGATTGCACTACAAACAATGCTAATTAATGAAAATCACCTCGATCTCTCAGATAAAACGAATAGAAAATGGCTTAATGAGCAAATGGAACTTTTTTTCGATAATAAAGACTATCAGCGCCCTTCAGGATATATTCCAGAATAACTAGTCATCACCTCTAGCCACCCTTAAAGTCGTTGATGATATATCATCACGAAAAATATCTTCACCAAAGCCCTCGAACCTATCAGCAATATTGCTTGGCAAATCAATATCGGAAAGCGTTATGAAATTTTTCTTAAAGATTCTTCCAAAAACCAAAAATCTCGTATTGTTTTCATTAAATATCTCAAATTCTTCAATCATTGCTTTATAGCTACTATAGAATTTTTCATCGAGAATTCTCATTAAAGTATCCGCACCAATAATAAATGTTGCTTCAGGAAAAATTTTTGATTTATCTGAAAATTTACCTGCTTTTGTTAAAAGCCAATTGCCAGAGGTAAATTGACTCAATGTTGATGCTATTTGGTGATAACTAAGTGGTGGCTTGTCCGCATTTTGTATACAAATCTCAAAAAAAGCCTGCTCCTTAACTTTGTCCTCAGCTAATTTAGACATCTTTCTGTGTCCATCATGAATAGGGTTAAATGATCCTGGGAAAATGAGCTTTGGTGTTTGTCCCTCCTTGGTAATAAAACTAATTTCCTCTCTCATAAGCTCTTGCCAACCTTCTTTTGCTTCAACTCTATCAATAAAACTCTGTTCTTTAGTGTTGGGATATTGATAGTCAAGCCCCAATGATTCTGATATCAGATTGACAACATATTCTGTGACAAGTTGCTCTTCCTCCTCTCTAGACCGAGCTCCTTTTTCTAAAATACATGAAATGCTTTTAGAGTAGTCCTCAGTTTGCAAGGCAATATGAAATTTATGATCACCTCTTTTTTTGTAGTTCGTTGCTAAAGCAGCTGTAATAGCAATTCCAAGCAATTTCTTTCTTGATGATTTAGGATCAATTTTTTTTGCAGCACTATAAGCTTTTGCTGCCATCCGAAGTGCAGTTTCTTTTGAGCAATAAAAATCAGGTTTTTTTAACAAATAAAAATCGAGCGATTCTTTGGCATATGGAATGTAAGCTTCCAATACAGATTTGCTGGCTCCAGGCACTTTTAATAGTGATGCAATGGCATTACTACCTCCGCCACTGGATACGACCACGAATTTATAGTCCGTGTTATGGATTTCTTTTATTTTTTGGTGCAAATTATTTAACATTGGTAAATAAGGCATCTACAAATTAGAAAATACTGCATTTGGGTATTTTCTTCAAATTATAAATAAGGAGCAATTATGACAAAATATCTGGCCCTGGCAATCGTACTAATTGGATGTAGCTCAGAAATTGATTATCCAGAAAGTGAAAAGAAAAGAGGCAGCTACAATGTTGGCGGTACAACAATTTACGATCCTTATATATATATGGAGGATTTTCAGTCTGAAGAAGTTGTAAATTGGTCAGATAATCAAAATGCATTGACCATTGATTACTTGCAAGACTCACGCTTTAAAGAAATCAAGTCCATGCTTAAAGACGCATACAGCTCAGAATATTTTTCACTATCTTATTTCGATCCTAACAATGATTTTTATTTCTACAACTCAGGGCAAGATGAGCATCATCTTTACATAAAAAAGGGTGATACCAATAAAGTAATATTGGACCCAAACACATGGTCAAATGATCAAACCCTTAATCTTGACAAAACCTCTCTAAGTCCAGATAAAAAATACCTTGCGTATTCCGTAGCTGACGGTGGAGTTGATTGGAGAACAATAAAAATCCTTGATATGGAATCCGGTCTAAATCTAGATCATAAGGTGACTGAGGTTAAATTTTCAGATATTACCTGGAAATCAGATTCGTCAGGTTTCTTTTTTAACAAATATCCAAAACCGGAAGATAGTGTGCGTTTAAGTCAGCAAAGTTACGATGCTGCAATTTATTTTTTTAATATTGCTACAGGGCAAGAGGAGCTTTTTTATGGAAAGGTGAACTCAGAAGAAAACTATACGGTCAGCTTTGTTGGAGATGACGAAAATGTGCTCATTAAGGTAATAACTGGCTCCGAAGAAGAAAATTTTTATCTTTTTGGTGAGGATGTTGACGCCTTAGAGGTAGTTACTCCAATAAACGAAGCAAGTTTTAGTTACGTTAGTTCAGATTCTGAAGGGTTGTTCTTTATTACCAATTACCAAGCGCCAAAATATCGTCTTGTGAAGATATTTTTTGGTGGTTTTTTTATGACTGAAGTGATTCCTGAATCAAATCTAGCACTCAAAGGAGCATCTTTCGTCAACGATATGATTATTGCCGATTACATTGATACCAATATGCATTCAAAAATTGTCTTTTTTACTACACAAGGAGAAACTGTTGATTTAGCTATACCTGAAGATATCACTGGTACCCTAAATGGATTTCAAAGCATCGATGAAAATACAATAATGTTCTCATCAAGTAGCTTCACCCAACCACCTCGATACTTCAACTTTAATACCGATACTTTAAAAGCCGATAAGGTTTGGGAAGAACAGATCCCAGGATTTGACCCATCAGACTATCAGGAAATCAGTGCCTACTATCCAAGCAAAGATGGCACCATGATTCCAATTACTTACTCCTTCAAAAAATCATCTAAATTGAATAAAAATACTCCAGTCTTTTTGTATGGTTATGGTGGTTACAATATTTCTATTCGCCCTTCCTTTACTCCAAAATATGTTGCATGGCTTGAGATGGGCGGCGTGCTGGCTATAGCCAACCTAAGAGGTGGTGGAGAGCTTGGAAAAGCATGGCATAATGCTGGTCGCCTTAATACTAAGCAAAACGTATTTGATGATTTTCTTTATGCATCAAAATTTTTAGAAGAACAAAATATAGGCAATAGGAAATCCACCGTAATAAGTGGTAGATCTAATGGTGGTTTATTGGTTGGGACAACCCTTATTCAAAACCCTGATTATTTTGGTGCAACGCTACCTGCGGTTGGTGTTCTCGATATGTTGAGATTTACAGAGTTTACTGAAGGCTGGGGTTGGCGTGGAGATTATGGGAGCCCGCTTGAAAATCTTGATGACTTTGCACGCAATTTTCAAATATCACCCTACCATCAACTCAAAATTGGCGAATGCTATTCTCCAACTTTAACAACCACTGCACGCAGAGACGATCGTGTTGTGCCATCGCATTCGTATAAATTCACTGCAAGAATACAAGAATATCAAGGATGCGATAACCCAGTGATGCTTTATGATACACCTCGTGCAGGACATGGTTCAGGCAACGGGGTTGCTATGCCAAAATGGAAACGAATTGAGCTATTTTCTATCGAACAATCCTTTGCTTTGAAAAATATTACGAAGTAATATATTCACTCTTTCGCCCAGATAGCTCAGTTGGTAGAGCAAAGGACTGAAAATCCTTGTGTCGGTGGTTCGATTCCACCTCTGGGCACCACCCAAGCCTAAAAAGCCTAAACTTTATTTCTTATATCCACTTTAAAAAACAAGAGAACACCAGTAATGGAGCTAATAAGAGCTAAAATTGAAAATATTTTTAAAAGAAGGTTGTCTATATCTTCACGAGTTTCCCAATCCATAATATGAAACCCCCACATCAAATCCCATATTCGCCATTGATTGGATCGCACCGCTTCAACCTCACCAGTGTATACATTTAGGTAAACATTTATGCTTTCTCCAGCCTCGTTGACTGATTTAACTCTATAAATAGGCAAAGCTCTTCCACGATACTCAGATCCAATAGTATTTTCAGTAATAAGATCAACACTCTCAGGAATTAGTGATGTTTGCTTTGCTGATAAAGCCTTAGCCTCTTCTTCCTCTAATTGTTCTACATCTTTGCCTTCAAAATTTAAATACTCACGACCGTAAATACCATCGACTACTAAAATCTCTTGGTCCATTCTATCTATGACTCTAATATTTCGGGCGCCATCTATTTGAAAATTGAGTTTTGAAAAATCTACGTTAAAGTTTGGTTCTTCTCTGTACTGCTCTCCTCGGACGTTTTCAATTTTATTAAAGGCAAAATATATTCCTGAGACTGTCCATAAAAGAAGCTGAATAGAAATTAAAAAACTTAAGTATTTATGGATATTTCTAACAAGGAATTTCATTTATTTTTCAATTCTAAATTAGAATTGCCAGATTTTTGGCATTTTGCTATATTAAAAGAGAGATTTATCTCTCCATTTGTCATGGGTTAAAAGACTACTCGTTCATCCCGCAAGGGACGGAAGTAGGCTAAGGCTGAAGGAACGTACCCTCGTTCATCTTCGCAAGAAGACGGAAGTAGGTAATGGTACCGAAGGAACGCATCTTTTTAAAAGGAGATGTTTATGACAAATCTGCAATTAATACAGCATAAAGC
>JADHNL010000012.1 GCA_016779525.1 SAR86 cluster bacterium
CTTATAAAGCAGTAGCAAAATTAATCTTTAATAAAAATAGCGCATTATTTTTAGGTCGTGGGATGTATTTTCCAATAGCCAGAGAGGGCGCACTCAAACTTAAAGAAATTTCTTACATACATGCCGAAGCGTACCCAGCTGGGGAATTAAAGCATGGACCTTTGGCATTAATTGATAAAAACATGCCCGTTATAGCAGTGGTACCAGATAACGAACACCTAGATAAGATTCTTTCTAACTTACAGGAAGTGTCAGCTCGAAAAGGCAAGGTTTTTTCTATCGGCCCTCTGGGCAAAACAAAAATTAGCAAAGATGGTGGGCACATCAAAATACCTAAAACCATTGATCTTCTCAATCCAGTAATAAGCATAGTACCCATGCAATTAATTTCATATTTCTCAGCAATTTATAAAGGCACGGATGTGGACAAGCCTCGAAATCTCGCAAAAAGCGTGACCGTCGAATAAGATTTCGCCACATTTCATTTCTTGAAGATTTAAAAAATTCTTGAGAGAATATTTTTATGAGAAATTTAATGAATATAGGTTGGGTTAAGAACAATCCGTTACAGTCGAATGAGTAAATTAGTACAAATTATTAACTCGCCATTTTGGGCAGCGGGAATATTAACAGTTATTTTATTAACAGCAGGCAACTATAAGTGGTGGTTGTTTGGAATTTATGTTTTACTCGCTTTTTTTGGCAAACTTTATATTAAAAACAATGAAAAAGGGTCGGGTTAATTCCACTTCGTTACTGTAGGATGATAGAAAAGATTAAGAATTCAATACAGCAAGATACAGCAACAAATAAAGTTAGTGCTTTTTCTACTTTTGTTATAAACACAATTTTACTCACTCAAATCACTAGAAGTGATGTCTTTAATGAAATTATTTTTTGGTTGTGTGTTGTCTTGGAGGCATTAATTATTCTTTATATCGCAGCAATGATTTATTACAAAGTAAAATAAAATTATGAAATTCAAACACCTTCTTTTCCTGTTAATAATATTATTGCCACTATTAGGCAAAGGCGATGAAACTCTCGATGCTATTGATAGGCTTTTAGATGGTCTTCATCAAGATGCACACGAAGGTAATTTTAAGAGCTATTTTGATCGCTATACCTCAGACGCAATCTTTCTAGGGACAGACAAAACCGAGCGCTGGACAATAGAAGAATTCAAAGCTTATGCTAAGCCAGCATTTGCGGACGGCAATGGTTGGACTTATTCAGTTGTTGAGCGTAACTGGGAGGGAGTTGGAGATACACGTTGGTTTGATGAAATTCTTTTTAATGAAAAGCTAGGACATTGTAGAGGTACAGGTGTTGTACAGCTAATCGAAGGAGAATGGAAAATTCTTCATTATGCTTTGACGATGTTAGTTCCCAATGAAATTGCTGCAGAGGTTGGCGCCCAAACCCAAGAAGCTGAAAATAAATAAAAAGTTATGAGTAAATTCTATATAGTTTTATCGACACTCTTGTTAATAGTCTCTGTCTACTTAATAGTTGTTGACAATTATTTTGCATCTTTAAGTTTATTTTCTATGGGCATCATGTACGTAATCATGGCCTGGCAAACCAAAACAAACGACCCCAAAAACGCAAAAATATTCTTTATTCTTGGGCTTTTTATAATGTCAGTTACTTTTTTAGGTGATTCAATATCCGGGTACATTAATTTAGAAACCCTAGATATCTATCAGTCTCAAGAATAGAGAGTTAAAATATACCCATATGAAGTTGGGTGTTCCAAAAGAGATAAAAAACAACGAACATAGGGTAAGCCTTACTCCGCAATCCGTCGGCCGTCTTGCAAAATTGGGAGCCGATGTTCTTGTTGAAAAATCTGCTGGCCTGGAAATAGGTTTTACGGACGAGATGTTTGTTAATAATGGTGCAACTATTCTTGATACTGCAGCAGAAATATTTTCAAATTCCGAATTAATTATTAAGGTAAAGGAGCCGCAAGAAGAAGAGCTTAAATACCTTACGCCAGAAAAGACACTGTTCACTTATTTGCACTTAGCTGGCGACAAACAACAAGCAAAAAAACTGCTTGAGACTGGCGTCACGGGTATAGCATATGAAACTGTTACAGCCTCAGATGGCTCTTTGCCCCTTTTGTCCCCCATGAGCAAAATAGCTGGAAAGATAAGCATCGTTGTTGGTCAGTACTACTTACTTAAACCAAACAAAGGCATAGGCACATTGTTGGGCAGCGTTGATCAAATAGAACCAAGAACAGTAACAGTAATAGGGGCAGGCGTAGCAGGCAAAGAAGCAATAAAAAAGGCCATTTCAACCGGCGCAAAAGTTAATATTCTTGACTTATCCCCACCCAAACTTTCTGACCTAGAAGCTGAATTTGGTTCTACCAATATCAATTATTTAATCTCATCTCAGGAAAGAATTGTTGAATGCATTTCATCTTCAGATCTCGTTATTGGTTCAGTTTATGTTGTTGGTAAAGAAGCGCCTAAGGTGGTAACCAAAGAGATGTTGTCTGAGATGAAATCAGGAAGTGTCATGGTTGACATTTCTATTGACCAAGGGGGATGTTTTGAGACCAGCAAGCCTACAACTCACGATGACCCAATTTATAAAGTTGAGGACGTCACACATTATTGTGTAACAAATATGCCTGGAGCTGTGCCACTTACTTCAACCCTTGCTCTAAATGAAGCTACCCTGCCATTCATTGAAGAGATTGTTAAAAGTGGTCTTAGCAAAAGTCTTAGTGACAATGAGCATTTGGCTGCTGGGGTAAACATAATGGGTGGCAAAATTATCCATCCAGCAATTAAGGAGGCGCTCAATTAAATGGTGAAGATTCTTTTTATCATTGTTGTTTTCCTTGTAACGTCTTGTATAGCTATTCTTAAAGCAAAAAATTTTAAGGCAACTTGGATGTTTGCTATTAGATGGGTTTTTGGACTGTTTGTTTTGTTTGCCCTGAATCTTTTTAATGAGGCTTTTCTCTTTGAGTGGCTGGGCTGGAATGGCACAAATAAAAATGACTGGGTTTTTGTGCTATGGTGGGGATTGGTATTTTCATGGTTTATATATGGCTTTGGAATGCTATTTAGAAAATTACGTGATAAATAATGAGACCTGAAACTTTATTTTTGCTTGGTGTTTGGTTGGTTTTTGTCATTCTAGAAATCTACCAAAAGAAATTCTTCAACAAACCAAGAGAAAAGTCGTCAGATGGCATAGTTGAGATAGTTACGGGTGTGATGTTGTTATTTTTTATCCAGCCCTTTGTTGTTGCTTCAGGATATTTTCTTACCTCTCAAGTAGCGCCTGATGCCCAAGACTTAATTTTAAATTGGCCATTTCTTGCTGTCTTCGGTTTGCTGTTGTTGCTTGATGATTTAACACAGTATTGGTGGCATCGAACTGTACACAACGTTCCTATGCTTTATCATTTGCATAGACCTCATCACGAAGCTGAATACTTATCGGTGAGAATTGTTTATCGCAATAATCCATTTTATTACTTATTCATGCCAAGCTTATGGTTTTCTGGCATGTTGCTTTTCTTGGGTTCTGGATGGGTCTACGTTGTTTACATATGCATGAAAATGACGGTGATCTATGGTGCACACTCAGACATCAGATGGGACAAGCCTTTGTATAAAATTAAATGGCTTTCTCCTTTGATGTGGTTTGTCGAACGCACTATATCTACTCCAGCAACTCATTTTGCCCACCATGGAAAATATAAATCAGACCCAAACACTAACTATAAAGGCAATTATGGCAACTTTTTATTTCTATGGGATGTTATTTTTGGCACAGCGATAATCACCAGAGATTATCCTAAGGAGTTTGGAGTAGAAAATTTAAAATCTGCTCCGATGTTTTACCAAATCTTTTGGCCATTTGTGCAGCCACCTAAAGAGTTAATTCAGAATAGCAATGAATAAAGCAGGCCTATATTTTGCCTATATACTAATTTACACATCACCCATTCAAGCGGGCTTCATCTTATGGCAACTATGGATAGTTTTAACCTCAGATTACACTTTTTTTGGTTTATCAACCAAAGAGTTTCTGGTTGATAACCTTAAATTTCTACATGATTGGATATATTCTTGGTTTTGGAACGCTTTGCTTGATTTCTTTTATCAATTTCCTGCAGTGGTTATGACTACTTTGAAGCTGGTTGTTAATACCTGGCTTGGTTACTGGTTGCTCGCAAAATATAAATGAAACAACTTCTTTTTATCTTATTTTTTGTTCAATTTTTTTTCTATCCAAATAGCCTTGACCTAATAAACAGCAAAAAAAATGTTTTCGAATCTGGCCTAGTTTTAGTTCAACTAAAAAATGGGTTGCATTTTTTAGAGGAGGAACAAGAGGCCCAGAAAGAGCTAGTTATTGCCATTCATGGCGGCGGCACACTTGGATACGAATGGGTCTATCCACTCAACCAACTTAATTCCGAACGCACAAGGGTTGCTTTTTTTCGATGGAATCCAATTTCAGCAACATGCGCTAACGAAGAGCTTCGTTATTTGAAATCATTTATTGGCGATATCAGCAGTCAGTATGAAAAGATTACTATTTTAGGACATAGTTTGGGTGGCATTCTCCTGGCTAGGTTGATTGAAGATTTAGAAACCAATGCACCTGTAGAGGCGCATATTATTGCGTCGCCACTAAAAGGCATTGAGCCAACAAATAGCCTATGCGATTATCAGCCACCTATGAAAGTTAGTAACAATGTTGTTCTCTACGAATGGCGAACACAAAAAAAACTGGATGGTATATTTATGGCCCTTCCATACGACCCTCAGATAGTAGAAATTGAAAATAGCACTGTAACAAGACTTCCAGAAAAGTATAAGGAAAACAAACTTGGCCATAACTGGTCAATTAGCTGGGTTGTTGACAAAATTAGTAATTAGCTTTTTAACTCTCTTTTGTTAGAATCTTATTTTTCCACATTAAAAAATGTTGCCAGATATTCTAAAAAATAATCTAAGCATCCCAGTTGTTGCTGCACCACTATTTATTATCTCACGACCAAACCTTGTAATCGCTCAATGCAAAGCGGGCGTTGTGGGGTCTTTTCCAGCACTTAATGCAAGGCCTCAAGAATTGCTATCAGACTGGATCAAACAAATTAAAGATGAGCTGGGTGAATACCAAGAACAAAACCCTGGCAAGAAAGTTGCCCCTTTTGCCGTAAATCAAATTTGTCACTTATCAAACGATAGACTGTTGGCTGATGTTGAGACATGCGTTAAGCACCAAGTGCCAATTATCATTACATCTTTACGACCACCAGCTGACCTTGTGAAAGCAATACACTCATACGGCGGTCTTGTCTTTCATGACGTCATCAACACAAGACATGCCCAGAAAGCAGTTTCCGAAGGTGTCGATGGTTTAATTCTTGTTTGTGCTGGTGCTGGTGGCCATGCTGGTGCCCTGTCGCCATTTGCACTATTAAGAGAAACTAGAGAGTGGTACGATGGCACAATTTTATTGTCTGGAGCAATTTCAGATGGTTACTCAGTAGCAAGTGCTTTAGCTATGGGTGCAGATCTTGCCTACGTTGGCACAAGATTTATTGCCACCCAAGAATCAGAAGCTGAGGATGAATACAAACAAATGCTGATCGACTCTTCTGCAAAGGATGTGGTCTATACCAATTACTTTAGTGGTGTGCATGGCAATTATTTATCACCATCGGTTATTAAGTCAGGCATGGATCCAGACAACTTACCAGAGGCAGATAAGACAAAAATGAATTTCAATTCAGGTGGCAATGCATCAAAAAAAGTTTGGAAAGACATTAAAGGTTGTGGCCAAGGCCTAAGTCCAATTAAAGATTCACCAGCAGTTACTGACTTGGTGGATAATATGAGGAACGAGTTTCTAGAGGCATCAAAAGCTTTTGCATCAAAAAGTTCTTCTTATTAAATCTGTAGCTGAAACCCAAGAAAAACTTCGTTTTCTAAATATTGAGAAGTTTTAAGGCCCATTAAAATGCCAAAGTTTTTTGTTGCGTTGTAGGTAATATCTAAGACAGCTTTTATGTCTGTGTCGTCAGAAAACTCTATAACCAAGTCATCAACCAAACAGACTTCGACATCAGGTGCACAAGGCTCATAGTTGATTAAAGTTTCCTCGTTCTCAACTTCTTTAGAAAGATCAAAATAGATACGCCCTTCCCAATCATTGGCATCACCAAATCTTAGTCCAGCAACTACGCTGCCAAATGATTCGTCATTATCAAATGAGGTATCAAATGAAAAGCTTTTTACACCACCCTCAACAAAGACATCAACTACGTTTTGAAGGTTTAATGATACAGATCCTACCGATATTGAATTCAAAAGATCGCCTATACCAACATGAACTCCAAGTCTTAATGTATTTACGGTCTTCTCAAATTCAGCGTCTTCGGCATCAAGGCTGCGCAGATTTGTCCCATAAGCTACTCTAGAAGCTGTGACATACAAGGGCCCCGGCAAAGGTAAGCTACCATAAAAGCCTATATTGTCCTCTTCGTTGTAAGACAAGAGCAAACCAAGATGGCCATATGAATAATCATTTGGCTCTTTTCCAAATCTGCCATCTTTTGCATTTAGGACACCAGAAGATAGCAATAAAGATAGAATGATTAATAGAAATTTTTTATGGATCATCTTGAGTTAAGTATAAACATTATTATTAACTTAAATAAGATTTAAACAATCTAGCATCTTTAATAATTGCTAATGTTTTCAGTATAATAATCACATGGATGTAGCCGGTTTTGTAATAGCAATCTTTGCACTAATATTTTCCATTATTGCTTTGGGGCTTGCGATGCGAGCTTTATATATTATTGGTGTAAATGCTGGACTTGATAAGAAAGTTTCGCAAAACAACCCAGTACCAGCAGTTAAGTCACCAGCCTCTGTTAAAAAGTTTAAAGATCCCATAAGAACTGAAGACAATAAAATTATCTACAACGAAGACCCGTTAATTTATGTCATTGAAAATTTTATTTCCGAAGAAGAGTGTCAGCACTTTGTTGATGAATCCCGAAGCAAGCTTGAGAGAGCTAAAACCATTGGCGGCAAAGACGGCATTTACCATGAAAACAGAACAGGTATGAACTGTTGGGTGCACCATGGACATTCAACTATATCAAAAGCAGTTGGCGACAGAATAGCTGATCTAATCGGTTTTCCACTCAAGAATGCTGAATCGTTTCAGGTTGTTTACTATACTGGCGGCACGCAGTACAACGATCATCACGATGCTTTCAACCATGAAACAGATGAAGGCAAGAAGCACCTTAAAAGAGGTGGACAAAGAATCTATACAGCTCTTGGTTATCTTAATGATGTTGAAGAAGGCGGCTCGACAGAATTTAGAGATTTAAATATTTCGGTAAAACCAAAAAAAGGTAGCCTTCTAGTTTGGAAGAATGTCTTACCTGGTACAACAAAAGTTCATCCCGATTCACTCCATGCGGGACGTCCTGTAACAAAAGGAGAAAAGTTTGCTTTTAATCTATGGTTTAGAGAAAACAAGTTTGTTTAAATCATGGATGTCTCCTTCATTCTTGATGACCTTAATGACGAGCAGCGCCAAGCCGTAACATCTGAGTCAAAGAAACTCCTGGTTTTAGCAGGCGCTGGGTCAGGAAAAACAAAAGTTTTAGTACACAGGATAGCCTGGCTAATAAAAGCATTAGGCTATTCAACTCACAGCGTTCTGGCTGTAACTTTTACTAATAAGGCAGCAAGTGAAATGACTGGCAGAATTGAACTGATTCTGGAGCAGCCAATTCCAGAATTGTGGTGTGGAACCTTCCACTCAATTTCAAACAAAATCCTAAGAAGGCACTATAAAGAAGCTGGACTAGAAAGAGATTTTTCTATTCTAGATAGCGATGACCAACTTCGTATAATTAAGAGAGTTCTTAAAAGACTAGAAATTGACGATGAACAATGGCCTGCGGAAAAGGTTCGTTGGCAAATAAATAACTGGAAAGATGATGGGTTAAGGCCTAATGACATCGACGACAAAGGAGATTTTAATCTTGAAATTTTGAAAAAAATATATCTTGAGTATGGTAATTATTTGGATAGCGAAAATCTTCTTGATTTTGGTGAGCTGATTTTAAGGTCTTACGAATTAATTAAAAATAATGCAGAACTACAAAGAGTTTATCGCAGCAAATTTCAAAACATTCTTATTGATGAGTTTCAAGACACCAATACAATCCAATTCAAATGGATAAATAATCTTGTTGGCGAGCGTTCAAATGTTACGGCTGTGGGTGACGATGACCAGTCCATCTATGGTTGGCGAGGTGCAAAAATAGAAAATATAAATAAATTTGCAAAGGGAAAAGAAACAGAAATGGTTCGACTAGAACAAAACTATAGATCAACTGAAAATATTTTGAATGCAGCAAACGCTGTTATCGGAAAAAATTCAAATAGGTTAGGTAAAAAGCTTTGGACAGCTGGCAACAAAGGAGAGCTAATAGAGGTATTTGAAGCATATAGTGAACAAGAGGAAGCAAGTTTTATATCAGATAAAGTAATCAAGATCTCACAAGAAGGCGATCAGTACAAAGACATAGCAGTACTCTATCGATCAAATGCCCAATCGCGAGTAATTGAGGAATTTTTACTACGGGAAAATCTACCATATGTTATCTATGGCGGCGTAAGGTTCTACGAACGTCTTGAAATAAAAAATGTCCTTAGTTACTTGAGGCTTTGTGTTAATTTCAGTGATAATTCAGCATTTGAAAGAGCCATTGGAGCACCAACTAGAGGGATTGGCGAGAAAACGCTCGCCATGATACGAGAACATGCTACTCAGTCAAATACATCGCTTTTTGCTGCCTCCAAACAACTGCTTACTAATGATTTGATTAAAGGTAAGGGTGGTTCGTCTTTGGGTGGTTTTATCTCTTTCATAGAAAAAGCCTCTGAAACAATTCCTGAAATGCCTCCACATGAATTTGTTGAAATGGTCATAAACCAAAGCGGACTCATTGAACATCATCTTAAAGAAAGAGGCGAAAAAGGAAAAATAAGAATAGAAAATATTAACGAGTTAATTTCCGCAGTTAAATCATTTGATACTCTGAATAAGGGCGAAGATCTTTCAGAGTTTGGGTCGGTAATTGCTGCATTTTTAAGCTCAGTGTCATTGGATATGGGAGAAACACAAGCTCACAAAGCCGATGATGCTGTGCAGCTAATGACATTGCACTCAGCTAAAGGACTTGAATTTAAGTATGTATTTATGGTGGGCATGGAAGAATCCATATTCCCGCATTCAAGGTCTTCAGAAAACATTTCAGAACTAGAAGAAGAACGACGGCTGTGCTATGTGGGTATAACTAGAGCCAGAGCTAAACTACATCTAACATATGCGGAATTCAGAAGACTCTATGGTCAAGATTCTTATAACCCACCCTCAAGGTTCATAAATGAAATCCCAAACGATCATTTAGAATTTGTTCGACCAAGACAAAATTATTCCACCAGCTATTATGGAACAGTGTCTCAAATTAAAGAGGAGCATAACGACTTTGAATTTAATCTCGGCGATAACGTGCGCCATAAAACCTTTGGTGATGGGGTTGTTCTTAGCATGGAAGGAAGCGGTGATGCTGCTCGCATACAGGTAAACTTCTATGAGGTAGGAACAAAGTGGTTGGTAGCGGCTTATGCCAATCTACAAAAAATATGAGCATAGAAATCATCAATAAAGGACTCATGGACTACCAAGAATGTCATCAGGAGATGTTGGAGCTAGTTAAATCGACCTCGCGCAAGAATCAAATATGGCACCTAGAACATTTTCCAGTATTCACCATTGGCATTAGTGAAAAACTTATAAAAGAGAATAAAAACGAAAGGATTCCAATTCTAAAAACTGATCGTGGCGGCAAAATTACCTATCATGGCCCAGGCCAGCTCGTGTTTTATTTTATGCTGGACTTAAAAATAATGCCTTTTAGACCTACTGACTTGACGAAAACGATATTAAATAAAACATCTCAAGTTTTTAAAAGCATTAGCCTTGATCATGAACTAAATTTCACAGATCCAGGCATTTATATTGAAGAACAAAAAATTGCATCTATTGGTATGAGGATAAAGAACAACTTTTCATACCATGGTATCAGCATAAACTATAATACAGACTTAAAAGCCTTTAACAGCATCAACCCCTGCGGTTTGAATGTAAAAGCTTGCAATTTGCTGGAATATATAAATATTAATAAAGAAGATCTACATAAAAAGTTAATTAAAGAATACCTAGAACTAGATAAATAATGAAAGATATTATCCCAACTGTAAAAATAGTTAATCATGCAGGAGTCTCATCAGTCAAAGACGGCATGAAAGGCAATTTATATTCACAGGTAGAGAGAGAACAGAAACCAAAGTGGATACGCATTACAGCAAATCATGCAAATAAAAATTTTGAGCTAATAAAATCTAAAGTTAACAACCTGCAACTAAGCACTGTATGTGAAGAAGCTAAATGCCCAAACCTTTCAGAATGCTGGTCGAGAGGGACAGCCACATTTATGGTTATGGGTGATACTTGTACAAGAGCTTGCCAATTTTGTTCCGTTAATACAGGCAATCCCAAAGGATGGCTTGATGCAGATGAGCCAAGAAAAATAGCGGAAACCGTTGAGCTTATGGGCATTAAATATGTTGTACTTACCTGTGTAACTAGAGATGATTTGTCCGACGGTGGAGCAGCACACTTTGCAGAAACCGTCGCAGAAATTAAAAATAAAAATCAGCTTATCGAGGTAGAGGTGCTTACCTCAGACTTCAATGGCAATGATGAAGCAATATCAACCATAGTGAGTTCACCTATAAAGGTTTTTGCTCAAAATATTGAAACAGTTGAAAGGTTAACCCATCCTATTAGGGATCCCCGTGCAGGCTATCAGAAGACGCTAACAGTTTTACAAAGAGCCAAAGAATTCAATCCAAACATACTAACAAAATCAAGCATCATTCTTGGTATGGGAGAAACAGATGAAGAAATCAATCAGACATTTAGTGATCTTAAAGATCATAACGTTGATATTGTTACCCTCGGTCAATACTTAAGACCAACGCTAAATCACCACCCTATTGATAGGTGGGTTACGCCAGAAGAGTTTGAAGAATACAGAATCCAAGGTCTAAAATATGGGTTTCTTGAAGTTGTATCTGGTCCTATGGTAAGGTCTAGCTATAGAGCTGAAAGAGCACTGGATTTTAATAACGCAGGATTATAAAAAATGATTTTAATTTCACCAGCCAAAAGACTTATCGATAGAGAAAATATCAGCAACTTAAAGGTTAGCCAACCAATTTTTCAGTCTGAGGCAAACAAGCTGGCTAAGCAAATGGCAAAATTAAGCAGCAAAGAGTTGCAGTCTTTAATGGGAGTTAGCGAAGACATTGCCAAACTTAATCAACACAGATACAACAATTGGAACAATACTAATAATCTTGAAAATAGAGCAATCTTTCAGTTTGAGGGCGATGTCTATAAAAACTTAGATGCATCTAGTTTAAGCAGCGAAGAACAAGATTATTTAAACAAAAATTTAAGAATCTTATCGGGCATATATGGAGTATTGAAACCTTCAGATGCCATGAATCCATACCGGCTAGAAATGGGCACAAAGCATGATTTTTTAGGAAACAAAGATTTGTATGAATTTTGGGGCAGCAAGATAGCTGATGCTATCAATAAAGAACTTGGCGACAATTATTTGTTTAATTTGGCGTCAGAAGAATACTATGCGGCAGTGAAAAAACACCTTAACTCAAATAGAGTGATAGATTTTAAATTTGCATCACTTAAGGACGAGAAGTTAAGAGTGATTGGAGTTATTGCCAAAAGGGCCAGAGGTGAGATGGCAAGGTTTCTTGTGAAAAATAAAGTCAACTCTCTTGATCCAATCAAAAAATTTTCAGCGCTCGGGTTTAGTTTTCAAGAATTTAAAGATAACGAATTCATTTTTGTGCAGAAATAGTGCTTAAGAACTTTCTTGATCTAAAAGTTCGTCAACTATCTCTAAAAGCTCATCAACCATTTCAAATGTCTCGTGAAATGACAGCACGACTTCTCTATCTTTGCTAAGTAGCACCAAGCCTTTTCGAAGTTTTTGTAGTTTATCTATATTGCTCATCGTAAGCGTGTATTCTAATGAACTTTTCTCTCAAAGTAACGTCAAATTTATTTGAAAAATAGCATTTTTTAGTGCTAATATATTTACCCGTTGCTATAAAGATAAACAATCTTTATAATTACATATAAGAATTTGTTATGAGTTACGCATTAGCTTTAGCAAACCCAGGGTCAGACATAGATAAATATTTGGCCCAGGTTTATACAATACCTGTTCTATCAAGAGAAGAGGAGCTCGAGCTCACCCAAGAATTCTTTAAAACAGAAGATGTAAAACTTGCACATAAGTTAGTTATTTCTCACCTTAGGTTCGTTGTGCACATCGCAAAATCTTATGCTGGCTATGGTTTGCCGCTGGCAGATATTATTCAGGAAGGCAATGTTGGTCTCTTGAAGGCAGTCAAGAAATTTGATCCAGATAAAGGGGTTAGGCTTGTTTCATTTGCCGTTCACTGGATTAGAGCTGAGATACATGAATTTATTCTAAAAAACTGGAGAATAGTCAAAATTGCAACAACAAAAGCTCAAAGAAAATTGTTTTTCAATCTAAGAAGTAAAAAACAATCCACTGGTTGGCTTACTGATGCTGAAGCCAAAAAGATAGCTGAGGATTTGGATGTTTCTGTTAAAGAAGTTATGCATATGGAAAATAGACTTAACTCAACAGATTCTGCATTTGATCTTGGTGTTGATGATGAAGATGATGAGAGAGCCTTCTCTCCAAGCCAATATTTAGAGGATCATTCATTCAGCCCAGAGCAAATTGTTGAGCAGGAAAACTATGAACAGATTAATCATGGTGCTCTTTTGAAAGGGGTGGCAAATTTAGACAGAAGATCTCAAGAAATTGTTAGATCAAGATGGCTGGATGATGAAAAGCTAACACTCAATGAATTGGCAGACAAGTTTGATGTATCAGCAGAAAGAATTAGACAAATTGAGGCAACGGCATTTAAAAAGCTTAAAGCCAGTCTTTGTAATGTCTAAAAACCTCTTTCATTTTCAATCACACTTCTCCTTCGATTAATTTCTCCATAAAATCTTAGGATGATAAGAACCTATAGTTCACGTGCTGGAAGACTATCAGATACTAATAGAAAGTATTTAGATCTGTCATCAAAATGCTTGGTAGAGCTTGGCTATGTTCCAAAATCAGCTAGACCTTGTGCGCTTGATATTGGTTTTGGTGATGCAAAATCGTTCTCAGAGGATGTGCTTGTAAACCAAGATATAA
Source organism: SAR86 cluster bacterium (assembly GCA_016779525.1). Classification (GTDB taxonomy): domain Bacteria; phylum Pseudomonadota; class Gammaproteobacteria; order Magnimaribacterales; family TMED112; genus TMED112. The sequence goes on from JADHNL010000012.1 coordinate 13,424, forward strand.
TTTTTATCGGCGTTGAGCCATATAAAAAAGGCTTTGCTCGGGCAGTTGAGTTCTATGAGAAGCATTTGCCAAAAAATTTGTTCCTCTACAATGGATGCTCAATAGGGTATCTGAAGGCAGCAAAACAAAGATTCAATTTTATAAGGATCCATTTTCCAGACCCATGGCCAAAGAAAAAGCACGCAAAGAGAAGATTAATATCAAAGGAGTTTTTACAACTTTTATCTAAAAGGATTGTTAAGAAAGGTCAAGTACAAATAGTAACCGACTCAGCCATTTATCAAGACCACATTGAAGAGGTAATCAAAGCACAAGATAGTTTGGTGTTAGCCGAAAATAGTTTTCCTATTTCATACAAAGTATCCACTTTTCATGACAAAGGGCTGAAGAAAGGGCATACAATTAAAGAATACAATCTGGCAAAAATTTAATATGAAAAAATTACTTTTGACATTCTTGGCTACAAGTTTTTGCTTATCTGCTAACTACAACTATGAAGTATCAATAAAAAGAGATATATGGGGAGTGCCACATATTTATGGCGATAGCAATAAAGATGTAGCATTTGGTCTTGCGTATGCTCAGGCTGAGGATAATTTAGAAAATATGTTGTTCCATATTTATCTTGGCAGGGGCGAGTTAGCGAAGAAATATGGTAGAAACTTAGCTATATCTGACTTTATTGTTAAAGCTTACGATCTGCCGTTGAAGGCTAAAGAAGCATTGAATCAAATATCTCCAGAAACGCTTTCAGTTCTAGAGGGGTTTTCTGCTGGCATCAATTACTGGGCAGAAAGAAATAACTATAAGAACAAATTACTACCAATTAAACCAGAAGACATTATCGCGGGATTCGCAATGCAGTCCGTATTTATGTATGGACTAGACGAAACCATAGACGAGTTTTTTAGTGCTGATTTGCCTCAAGCGGACTCAAGAGGATCAAACGCTTACGCAATTAATAAAGCTAAATCATCGGATGGTTCAACTATGATTATGATTAATTCTCATCAGCCACTTGAAGGCCCTGTCACTTGGTATGAAGCACGATTAAAAAGCAATGCAGGTTGGGACATAATGGGAGGGATTTTTCCCGGCTCACCATTTATGTTTATTGGTTTCACACCAAATATAGCTTGGGGCGCAACTGTTAATAAGCCTGACTTGGTCGACTTCTTCAAGCTAGAGGTAAACGATGACGCTACCAAGTATAGATTAAATGGAGAGTGGAAAGACTTTCAATCAAAAGAGATCAAAATCGAAACTAAAATTTTGAATCTTTTTTCATTCCCAATTAAACGAGAAGCAAAATTTACAGAACATGGTTTGGTTTTAGAAAGGGGCGATGGTTTTTATGCTGTGAAATTTGTTGGTTTTGAGAATCTAAAACAAACACAACAGTGGCTTGAAATGAATTTGGCTACTAATTTAGATGAATGGCTAAAAAGCTTTGAAACACAAGCAATACCCTCCATAAATTTTGTTTATGCAGACAATCAAAACAATATTAGTTATGTTCACAACAACGTGACTCCTAAGAGATTAAAGGGCTTGAATTGGCAGGATCCAGTTGATGGCACTAATTCGGAATACATATGGAATTCATACCTGCCAACAAACTCGTCCCCAAAAATTATCAACCCGTTGGATGGCTATGTGTATTCTGCAAACCAGTCCCCTTTCTTCACAGCTTCTAAAAAAGACAATTTAGCAAGATCCGCTTTTGATGCTGAAATTGGTTTTCAGGAAAACCTGACCAACAGATCAGTTGTGCTAGGTAGTTTACTTGCAAACAATCAATTTATTACGGAAGAAGATTTTATTGGATTTAAATTTAATAATGAATATTCAAAAGAATTTAAGTTATACAACTACATTGAACTAATTAAAGAATCATCGAATCAAAACTCACAGTTTTTACAAGCAAAAAAATTACTCCTGTCATGGGACCTAAAAACGAACATTGAAAATACTGTTGCACCACTTGGTGTTTGCTACCTTAGAGACTCTTGGGACAATAACAAAGACTTTGATTTGCAAAAATCGGATGAAATTTTGCTGTCTTGCTCCAAAAAATTTATAAAAAAAAATTTACAGTGGGGCGACGTCAATAAGTTGGTTAGAGGCAATAAAGAATTAGCCATAAGTGGTGGGCCAGACATTTTACGAGCTGTCTACGGCATCCCCTATAAATCCAATAAATTAAAAGCAGTTGCCGGCGATGGTTTGGTTATATTTGTTAAGTGGGATAAGAACGGCAACCAAACGACGAAAAGCATACACCAATATGGCAACAGCGAAGATCAGAAATCTTTTCATTACGATGACCAAATGGAGTTATTTGCTCAAGAAAGGTTTAAAGAAACATTTTTTGTAACTTCTGAGTTAAGCAATAATTTGAGTTCAGAGTTAAATATTAATGTAGTTAGATGAAATCCTTGGGATTATTTCCAACAAAAGTATGCTTAGCGCTCTTTCTGAAAGCTGCAATATAAAAAAAGCTATCAAAGGACTTAAATCAAACCCGGCTGTTGGAGGAATAATATTTCTAAATACCGAAACTATTGCTTCGTATAGTTGCTGTAGCAAAGCAGTGAAAGAATTGCTTACATACATCCCAAACATATAAACCCAACTTAAAATCACACCGCCAATAATTAAAAATTTCATAATACCGATTAGAGTCATGCAAACCTTAAAAACAGCAAGATTTAGTGTGCCCAAAAAACCAAGATCGGGAATCATATAGAATGAGAAGGCCCAGTATAACAAGATGGCTGCAAGCAGAAGTCCTATATTAAGATTTTTGAAGTACATTCTGTCAAACAAAAGCAAAACAGGAAGTAAAATCATCTTGATTGCCCTAGCAACCTTGTTGTACCTATCTGACTTGGTTAAATCAACGATAAATAGGAATAATATTAAATACATAAATATGTTAACAACTTGCACTATCATCTTCTGTTTCCAAAAATTACTGTCCCAAGCCTAATCATATTAGAGCCGCTCTGGATTGCTAAATTATAATCCGATGACATCCCAATCGACAAAGTAGAAATATTCTCATCTTTACTTTTGAGCTCATTATAAAGCTGAGCTATTTCTTCAAATTGTTTTTGTGTTCTTTTCTCCTCGGTTGAATTTTCAGCAATTCCCATTAAACCAATTATTCTTAACGAATTTGAATCTCTATATCTTTCATGGATTTCTATTAGTTCAGCCTTACCAAATCCAGACTTGGTATTTTCATTACCTAGCTTGTATTGCAGCAAGATATTTACTGCTTTGTTGTCATTTAAGTTAATTAGCTTATCCAAAATTTTTTTTCTTGATACTGACTGAATTAAATAGCTCGATGACGAAACTTTTTTTAACTTATTCGTTTGTATGTTCCCTAAAAAATGCCACTTAATGTCGTTGGGAAGGTTCTCTTTTTTATGTGTAAGTTCTTGTTCAAAATTTTCACCAAAATGTCTTTGGCCCGCGTTGTAAAGCTCAAGAATCTTGTCGGTGGACTGCCCTTTGGAGACAGCTATCAGTCTGACACTTTTGGGTAATTTTGAAACAATCTTATGATAAATATCAAGATCCATTTTCTATTTTTGTGCACACTGGAATTTCAATTGAATCCATATTCAATTGCCTGAATATCTCTCTAGCATTGTTGGTTTGTGACCGGTTCTCAAAAGGTCCAACAATTACTTTGAAGTTGTATCCATTGCTGCTATTAACGTTTTCTATTGAAGCCTTATAGCCCAGGTTATTAAGTTGGTCGACTTGACTTTGTGCAGCTCTTTCAGTTCTAAAACTACCTGATTGAGCATAGTATTCGCACTGTTCAATAGCTTTTAGCTCTAGGCTTTCTAATTCTTCAAAATTGTTAGTTTCTAGAATGGTTTGAAATTCATATTTTATTTCTTCGCTTTCAAATAAGGATAGATCTAAAAAATCAGGATTATCCTGAAGCAAAAGATTAGCTCCAATTGTAACTGTGAATGAGGTTAGGGCAGTTATTAAAACAGTTGGCACTGCTTTTAAAGGAAATTTTTTATTTTTATAGGAGAAACCAGCCATATTACATTTCTTTTAATGGCTTGACTCCTAGGATCAACAGACCACGATTTATAACGATTTGGGTAGCTTTTGTAAGAGCAAGGCGCGACTCTTGAATGCTGCTGTCATCAGACAAGACTGAAAAATTTTCATAAAAAGAATGATATAGGCTTGATACCTCCTTTAGGTAATGCACTAGTGAATGTGGTGATCTCTCTTTGGTGTAATCCTTAAGCAAGCTCGGGAAATTTATTAAATTGTTTATTAAGTTAAAGTTGTTATTAATATCCTCATCAAGAATTTTAGGGCTTTTGCCAAGCTTGGCTTTTGAAAGAATAGAAGCACATCTTACATGAGCATATTGCGTATAAAAATATGGGTTATTTTTGTTTGCCTCTTTGGCCATATTAATATCGAAATCCATGGTGTGGTCAGATTTTTTTTCTAGAAAGAAGAATTTTATTGCATCCGAGCCTAATTCTTCATACAAGTCTTTAAGTGAATAAAATTCACCCCTTCGAGTAGACATTTGCTTTTGTTTACCATCCTCATACAGGTTGACTAGCTGGTAAAGTATGACTTCTAATTCTTGTGAATCACTTTTTAGCGCATTAAAAGCACTAGATAGCCGAGAAACATAACCATGATGATCAGCACCAAAAATATTTACACATAAGTCATACCCTCTTTTAATTTTATTATTGTGGTATGCAATATCCGTCATAAAGTAGGTTGGTTCGCCGTTATCTCTGACTAAAACTCGATTCTTGTCATCCCCAAAGTTGGTCGACCTAAACCATGTAGCCCCATCCTTTTTGAAAGTTAATTTTTTACCTCTCATAGCAGACAAACCATTGTTAAGGAGTGATCCTGTCTCATCTATTTTTCCGACACTACTTTCAAAAAACCACTCATCATGGATGACATTGAAATTTTTTAAATCTGACTTTATTAATTGAATGATTTCATCAACAGAAAAATTTTTGGCTTTCTCCCAATGATCAGGGAAATCGTTCGATAGCTGCTCAATTATCTTATCCAGTCTTTGATCTTTCTCTAATTGGTCTAATTTATCATCGAGATCTATAGCAATGCTGCTAACTGTTTCTTTAAATGATTTTGAAAGAGACTTTATATATTCTCCCTCATACGTACCCTCGCTCTCAAATTTTGAACAAAATGCATTCAACAAAACGCTAGCAGATAAAATGCTAATTTGTCTGCCAGCATCATTAACGTAATACTCTTTTGTGACATCACAGCCTGAGTTCTTGAATAAATTTGCTAAGGCATTGCCTAGAATAGCTCCTCTACCGTGACCAACATGCAAAGGGCCCGTTGGGTTAGAGGAAACAAACTCAACCAGAACCCTTTTGTTGTTACTTGATTCGGCACCGTAAGTCTCAGGATTAGCAATAATTTCATTTAAAAGAGCAGCTTTTGTGTTGGGTGTAAGAAAAACATTTAAGAAACCAGGGCCTAAAACTTCTACTTTGGCAATTACCTCATTTTGAAGGCTTGTTTTTATAGACTCAGCAATTTCTCGAGGATTTTTTTTTAGCTGTTTTGAAAGCTTAAGCGCAAAGCTTGAAGAAAAATCACCATGTTCTGGGTTTGTGCCTGCTTCAAAACATATACCATCTAAAGAATCTTTATCTAAATTCTGATATGCATCTTGATAATTTTTTGATAGAGCTGCATGCAAATTAGAATCTAATTGTTTAACAATATTCACTTATTTACTCTTCCGGCATAGGAGCTGTCCCTAGTATCTATCTTGATAACATCTCCTTCATTGATAAATAGTGGAACTTGTATTTCTTTTCCGGTGGATATTGATGCCGGCTTAAGTGTATTTGATACGGTATCACCTTTTAAACCAGGCTCAGTATTAATAACTTCTTTCTCCACAAATGTTGGTGCTTCCAGTCGTAAAACCTCTCCATTCCAGAACAACATTTTGCATATCTCTTCTCCTTCTAACCAATACATGGTCTCCCCAACAATCGAAGCATCTACCTCAATTTGTTCGAAACTTTCTTGATCCATAAAAATGAAGTTAGCTCCTTCTGAGTAGAGATACTGATATTCTCGTTCCAATATATCTGCAGCTTCAACAGCTTCCCCAGACTTAAAAGTTCTTTCCCAAACTTTTTCAGTTCTTAGGTTGTAGAGCTTGGTTCGCATTACTGCCTGACCTTTTCCAGGCTTATGGAATTCATATGAATTGATAGAGCATGGTTCGCCATCAATTAAAATTTTTAAGCCTTGCTTGAACTGGTTTGTTGAGTACTTCATATTTTAATCATTTATACTAATTGTTATTATCATTTCGGGGCACAGTAATGGCAAAATCTATTTTACAACCTTTAACTAATCTTGCTATCTCAGCATTTACATTTATTTTATGCTTCCTTCTTGGAAGCCTTGTAGACGTAGAGACAACTATGGGCGGCGATATTTCACTAATTATGACGGCCCTGTTTATTTCATTTGGCATACATTGGCTATTATTTATTCCATCTTACGTCTTTCAAACAGAAAAGTTTTACGACCTTACAGGATCTTTGACTTATATCACGGTCATTGTCTATGTCTTGTACCAGTTAGTTCAATTAAATAGTTCGATAGATTTTAGGTCAGTAATTATTGCTGCCTGTGTTTTGGTATGGACGATTCGTCTTGGCAGTTTCCTATTTTGGCGCGTTCTTAAAGATGGTGAAGATAAGAGGTTTAGATCAATTTTGCCAAGCTTTACTCAACTATTTATGACTTGGAGCCTTTCAGCGGCCTGGGTATTTATTCAGCTCTTATCGGCTTTGGTAGCTATTACAGCCATAACTAAGGTGCCCTATGACATTCTTGGTATTGTTGGTTTAGCTGTATGGGTTTTTGGTTTTGTTTTTGAAGTAGTTGCCGACCAACAGAAAACCAAATTTAAATCAGATAAAAACAATGAAGGTAAATTTATAACTGAAGGCTTGTGGTCAAAATCAAGACACCCCAATTATTTTGGCGAGGTTGTCTTGTGGATAGGGATATCTATCATGGCTTTGCCGGCTATGAGTGGCATGCAGTACTTTTCATTAATTTCTCCAATTTTTACATTTTTGCTTATTTACCATGTTAGTGGAGTGAGAATGTTGGAGGCAAGATCAAATAAGAAATGGGGCAAAGATCCAAAATATCAGGAGTATTTAAGAAAAACCCCAATTTTTTTGCCAAAATTCTAAATTTTTCAGCATTTATATTAATAATGCAGAATAAAATATTGCTGTATAATGAATATTGTTTATATTAAACGGTCAAGTTTATTATTAAGGGGTAAAAATAATGAGAAATTATTTAGCGATTCTCTTGCTAATAGCTGGGTTAGCCGTACCGAAAGACGGCGAATTAGACCAGATATTGAAGGAGAATAACAACAGCATAAACCTATCTGAGACATCTCAACAACAGGTTGATTCGTTATCTACTGAAAAAGATTCATTGCTAGCGGAATGGAAAGTAGTTGTGAAACAGGTTGAAGGTTTAAAGATATATAACGAACAGAAGAGGCAACAAATCAAAGCCCAGGAAGAAAGACTGGTTACTTTAGCCGAGCAAACGAAACAAGTAGTAGTTATCCAAAGACAAATTCCACCACTTATGGAAAGAATGGCTGACAGTCTTGAGCAGTTTGTTAGCTTAGATGCACCATTCTCATTGGATGAAAGAACCAAACGAATTAACCAAGTAAGGGCAACGTTATCTGATCCAAAGGTAACGGCATCTGAACAAGTTAGACAGGTTCTGGAGGCCTATAACATCGAAAGAGAGTATGGCAGAACAATAGAAACTTATGAAGATTCAATAGAGCTTGATGGAGAAGAAAAGGTAGTAAACATTCTTCGTATCGGAAGGCTTGCACTAATGTATCAACTTAAAGATCAAAGTGAAGCTGGCATATGGAATGGTTCTGATTGGCAGGAAGTTGATGGCTACAGGCTACCTGTGAGAGACGGAATTCGTATGGCAAGCAAAACAGCCCCATTAGATCTATTGGCAGTGCCTGTACAAGTTAAGGGAGGTGAGTAATGAAATTCTATAATTACATATTGGCGTTACTACTCATAACTTCTTCAATTCTTTTTGCGCAAGAAGCAGAAACTCCAGCCCCTTCAAATTTAGATAAACTTCTTGAGCTAGTAAAAGAGGGAAAGACAAAAGAACAGGCAGAAAATGCTGATAGAGAAGCTAGATTTGTTAGAGCACGAAATCAGCAACAAGAGATTCTTAGAGAAGAGCAGAGAGAGCTTGCTCGTCAAGAAAGAATAGCCGATGAGCTAGAAAAAGTTTTTACACAAAATCAAGAGAAATTGAGAGTTGCTGAAGAAGCTTACTTAAAGCAGCTTGGTTCTTTAAATGAACTTTTTGGCCATATGCAAAGTATAAGCACAGACTCAAGAGTTACATTTGAAACTTCACTTACCGCTGCAGAGTTTGGTAAAGATAGAGAGTTTTTCCTTGGTGATCTTACTAAAAAGATGGGCGAATCAACAGAACTTCCAACAATCGAAGAAATCGAGAGAGTTTGGTATGAAATCATGAGAGAGATGAAGGCAACTGGTGAAGTTGTCAGGTTCTCTACCGATGTTATCAACGTTGACGGCACTCAAGTAAGTTGTGATGTTGTAAGGGTTGGTGTTTACAATGCAGTTTGTGGCAATAAGTATCTTGAATACGTTCCTGCAAAAGGCCAGTACCAATTCCTTGCACGACAGCCTGCAAGCCGATATACAAGTTCAGCTGGCAGAATTAGCGATGCAAACGAAGGCGCTGGTTATGTTAGTTTTTCTGTTGACCCAAGCGGTCCATCAGGAGGAGCGCTTTTAGCTAATTTGATTCAGAATCCATCTCTACTTGAAAGGATTGATCAAGGTGGTTTGATTGGTTATATCATTCTTGCCATTGGTGCAATTACAATGATATTTGCCATTTACAAATACACAATGCTTTGGATTACTAGCAGGGCTGTTCAGGAGCAGTTAGTTAATGAAAAGCCTGATGAATCGAATCCACTTGGTAGAGTCTTAGCAGTTGGTCAACAACATATGAAAGAAGAAATAGACAGACTTGAATTAAAGCTTGCTGAAGCAATTATGGGTGAAAGACCTTCAATTGAAAGAGGCATTAGCTTTGTAAAAATTGTCTCTGTCGTCGCACCATTGGCTGGTCTATTAGGAACAGTTACAGGGATGATTATTACCTTCCAACAAATTACTTTGTTTGGTACTGGTGATCCAAAAATCATGGCTGGAGGTATTTCACAGGCACTTGTTACAACAGTGCTTGGTCTTGTAGTCGCTATACCAACAACACTTGCACACTCATTCTTGCAGTCATCTGCTAGATCTGTTGTGGATGTTTTAGAAGAACAAGCAACTGGTATTGTTGCTGAAAAAGCAAAATAACTATGTATTGGCTTACTGAGCTTTATATTTCTCTTAGAGATTTTATGGAACAAGGTGGGCCAGTTCTATGGTATATAGCTATCCTAGTTACTTTCATGTGGGCCTTAATCTTAGAAAGGATTTACTATTTTCTATTTGTGCATGACGAATTTGCTGCAGATATAAAAAAAAGATATCTTTCACTAAAATTTAAGTCACCCTGGCATAAGTATCAAACTAAAACCAGATTTATTTCTGAAGGCAAGATATCAATTAGTAGAAATATTCAACTTATACAGGTTTGTATAGCCTTATGTCCACTTTTTGGATTAATGGGAACTGTTACAGGCATGATCGAAGTTTTTCAGGTAATGGCTTTTACTGGTGGTGGTGATGCAAGGTCAATGGCAGGAGGTGTGTCAAAAGCAACTCTTCCAACAATGGCTGGCATGGTATCATCATTATCAGGAGTTTTAGCAATGATATGGGTTAAAAACCAAGTTGAATCCAGAGAATTGATGATGGTTGATTATGTAACTGGGTCAAGCAAACAAGGAGAAAAATAATGAGAAGAAATGCTATAAGTGCAGCTGCTCGTGAAGAAGAAAGTGAAATAAATTTAACACCAATGCTTGATGTTGTTTTCATCATGCTTATCTTCTTTATTGTTACAGCTAACTTCATTAAAGAACCTGGACTTGAGGTAAATCGACCTGATTCAGATACTTCAGAAATTCAAGAAAATGCAGCCATCCTTATTGCAATAGGTGGAAATGATGAAATTTATATGGATGGAAGAAGGATTGATGTAAGACAGGTTAAGGCCAATGTGCTTAAACTCTTAGCAGACAACCCTCAAGGCTCTGTAGTTATTCAAGCAGATGAAACTGCTAGTGCGGATGCAATCATTCAAGTGATGGATGGAGCAAGAGATGCAGGAGTGTTTGATATATCTCTCGCTGCTGAACCAAATTAGAAGGAGTAAGTCAAAAAGTTATGGCAAACAATTTTGTGCTCACTAAAAAGCATCTCTTTATGGGAGCTGCACCACTTGCAGGGTTTCTATTGTTTGTTTTTATGGTTGCACTAATTAGCACTGGAGATGCTGGCGATGTCACCAAAGGCAGGAAGATCGGTGATGTCATCATGCCGGAACGAGAAATTGAAACTCTAACCAATGATGAAGTTGAGCCTCCAGAGGAGCCAGAAATTGCACCGCCTGATATTGCACCACCTCAGCTCGATGTAACGCCAATTGCTGTGTCTGCAACACAAAGCAAGCCTCAAATTAATTTTAATTCAGGTTCTGGCAGCATGTTCAGAGATGGAGAATATATTCCTCTATTTAAAGTTCAGCCAGTTTACCCAAGAAGAGCACAAGAGAGAGGCACAGAAGGCTATGTTATTGTGGCTTTTACAATTACTGAGTCAGGTACTATCAGTGATCCATTCGTTATTGAAGGTAAGTGTAGATCCGCAAATAACAGAGATGGTGATTATAGTGACTGCACCATGTTCAATAGTGCAACACTAAGAGCGGCTACGAAGCTTAAATATAAACCAACTGTCAGAGATGGTAGACCAGTAGCAGTTGAAGATGTGCCACATAAATTTACTTTTGAACTGGAGGAATAATATGAGATTTTTATTAGGACTTATTATTTTACTTTCATTTAATTTTAATGCTGATGAAAAAGATGGTTTGCCAGAATTGGCTACTGAAGAGCAAAAAAGAGAGCTGCAAACAAGAAGAGCAAAAGTATTAACAGCCTCTACTGCTCGAAGAGTTCAAAGCATTGTTGAAGGTCTCGATGAGGCAGGCCAATTAGAGGAAGCTAAGACATTGCTTTTAAAAGACAAGAAAACAGCCGAGGCAAATTTAAAAGATAAGCAGATAGATTCTGTTATAAAAGAGACAGAGTCAGAATTAGCACAATTAAGAAACAGAGTTTCAAGCCTTAACTCTTACGATAGGTCAATGTTCTATTACTATCAGGCATACGTAAATCTGGCTTACAAAGATAATTTAGTTGCAGCAAGAAACGATTATTTGAACCTCATCAAAGAGCAAGATGCACAACCGAGAATCAAGCTATCTGCTTACTATACCGTTGCACAGCTTTATTTATCCGATGAAGATTTTGATAATGGCATTAAATATTTAAAGCTATGGTTCAAGACTACAGATGAGGTGACAGCACAAGCGTATGTTTTATTAGGACAGGCATACTTCTTACAAGACCAATTTCAAAAAGCTTATAACGTCATGATGGAGGCAAAAAGAATTTCTGATGAAACAGGCACCACATTTAGAGAGAACTGGTACTCAATCTTGTTAGCCACAATGGGGGAGCTAAACTTAAAAAGAGAGCAGGTTCCTTACTATGAAGAAGTTTTAGAACTCTATCCAAAGAAAAGATACTTTGTTAATTTAGCTGGCTTATATAATGAGCTTGATAGAAGCAGAGATTATACCTCGCTATTAAAAACTGCTTACCAAAAAGAGCTGCTTGATAAAAGCACAGAATTTCAATCACTTTCTCAGATGCTATTGGCTGCTGGAAACCCTTATTGGGCAGCAGAAGTTATATTAACAGGCATGACATCTGTTGCAGGCATCAAAGTAATTGATCAAGAGTGTGCCCTAGGAAAAGTTTTAGACGTAGATGGGAATTTGGTCGTTGACAATGATGGCATTCCTGTAGAAGAAATGATTTGTGAAGATGTTTTAGGGCCAGCATTTGTTAAACCTGGGTCCGCTGAAGCTCTTGACAAGAACGCAGCACCGATCTTGGATGAAAGCGAAAGAAACTTAACCATATTAGCTGAATCACTTAGAGCTGCACAAGAAAGAGAAGCAGCCATTGATGTCTATGAAAGACTCGATAAAGTTATCAGCAATGGTGAGGCACAAATTGCCATTGGCAACCTTTACTACTTAGATAACGATATAAGTAAAGCAATTGAAGCAATAAACAAAGGCATTAAAAAAGGTAGCCTTAAGAACCCGGGCTTTGCTCAATTAACGCTAGGGCAAGCACTATTTGAGTTACAAAGATTTGATGAAGCTAGAGATGTTTTCACCAAAGCATCACAGAGCGAGAAAGATTCCGTTAAGAAATCTGCACGAGCTTGGTTGCAATACACGGATAATGAGCAGGAGAGAGTTAGAAACTTAAATCTCAGAAGAGAGTCTATTTCTTAAGCAGATACTCTTTTATAACAAAGTCATAATCATTATCTGCATTTTTTTTAAAAGGTTTTTGCGATTGCTCAACCCAGTTTTCTAAACTAAAACTAGGATAGTAGACATCACCAACCAATTCATTGGCCTCTACCCAAGTGATTACCAGTTTATTAATCATATCTTTTGCTAGAGCAAAAATTTTGGCACCACCAATGATAACAATTTCATCTTGATTGTTTTCTATACAGTATTTTTTTGCAGCTTCTATAGCATCAGGCAAGTTATTTACAACTACAGCACCATCTACCTTATTAAAGGTAGTGCTTATAACTATGTTGTATCGATTCGGCAGTGGTCTTCCAATTGATTCATAAGTATTTCTCCCCATTACTATCGGTTTGTTCATGGAATAATTTTTGAAATGAGCTAAATCGTCTTTAAGATGCCATGGCAAATCATTGTCTTTACCAATCAGTAAAGTTCTATTCATTGCTACAAGACTTGAGATGATCATACTGCTACTGGTGCCGCAATATGAGGATGATGTTCATAGCCGATCAATTCAAAATCTTCATAGACGTAATCATCTATGTTTTGTTTTTTTGCTAATTTAATTTGAGGCGGTAACAGGGGTTGTCTAGTGAGTTGCTCATCAGCCTGTTCGAGATGATTTGTATAGAGATGCACATCACCAAATGTATGCACAAAGTCACCAACTTCTAAGTTACATACTTCAGCAATCATATGTGTCAACAAGGCATAAGATGCAATATTAAAAGGGACACCAAGAAAGATATCTGCACTACGTTGATAGAGCTGACATGAGAGCTTATTATCTTGCACATAGAACTGAAACATATTGTGGCATGGTGCTAAAGCCATGCTTGGGATATCGCCAACATTCCATGCACTTACAATATGCCTTCTACTGTTGGGGTTTGATTTAATTTGTTCAATAACTTCGAGTATTTGATCATAGGATTTACCATCCGACTCCCAATTACGCCATTGTTTCCCATAAACTGGTCCTAAGTCTCCGTTATCGTCTGCCCATTCATCCCAAATTCTGACGCTATTTTCTTTTAGAAACTTTATGTTTGTTTCACCCCTTAAAAACCAAAGCAGTTCGTATGCAACAGATTTAAAATGAACTTTCTTTGTGGTAACAAGAGGAAAGGATTCTTGAAGATTAAATCGCATTTGATGACCAAAAATAGATAAGGTTCCTGTCCCTGTCCTATCTCCTTTAAGAGAGCCTTCAGTGCGTACTTGTTTTAATAGATCAAGGTACTGTTGCATTATTTTTTCTTAATATGAAGACCCCTAATATTATCATAGGAATGCATAATAATTGCCCTTGAGTTATGAAACTAAACAATAAAAAATCATTCCCATAAACAAAATCTGGCGTTCTAAAAAATTCTGCTATTGACCGAAGCACGCCATAACCAATTAGAAAAAAAGCGGTATGCCTGCCATGATAGCCTCTTCTTTTAACGAATAGATTAAGGAAAATAAATAGAACTATGCCCTCTAGAAAGGCTTCATATAATTGGGATGGATGTCTTACAATTTGCAAAGGATCTGTAGGAAAAATCATGCCCCATGGCATTTCGGTTGCTCTGCCATAGAGTTCTGCATTAATGAAATTGGCAATTCTACCAAGAAAAAGTGCTATTGGTATTGATGGCACCAACCAATCAGTAATTGCTAGAAATTTTAAGTTATGTTTCTTTGCAAATATAAACATGGTTACCATTACTCCAATCAAACCACCATGAAATGCCATACCACCCTGCCAAATTTTAAAAACATAAAAGGGGTCTTGTAGCTGTAGATGAAGATCATAAAATAATACGCTACCTAACCGTCCACCAACCACTGCGCCTAAAAACAACCCATAGAAAAAAACGAGGTCTTCCGTTTGGTTTTTGTCAAGGTCGATGCCAAATTGAAATCTATTAGTAACCATATGCCAATAGACAAGGTATGCACCCAAAACATAAGAAATTCCATACCATGCAATGTCAATTGTATCTCCCCAAAAGCCTGCAATTGGAATAGAAATAGCGATTGGATTAATAAATTCAGGATATTCCATTATGCTAACAACCAATAAATAAATACCGGTAGGAGTTGTATAGCGTAGAGAGTCTGGTAAACATTATCATTAACTTTTTGTGTCAGTTGTGCCCCAATTCTTGAAAATATTGAACTAAATATTGCTATAAAAAATAAACTTAGATAGTTTACATAGCCAACTGAATAATCAGGTAAATCTTGTGTATTTATTCCTAGATACATATACGACAATGCTCCAATGATGCCGACAGGAAGAGTGCACACCAGTGAGGTGCCAGCAGCTCTTTTAATGTTTTCCCCCATGAAACGTAAAAATGGGCCAATAAAGATCCCTCCTCCAACTCCAAATAGTGAAGACAGAGCTCCTACAACCCCACCAAATGGCAATGCGACTGTGTACGAAATATTCTTCTCTGTTTTGGATTCGCTAGATTTAAAGAAAAGTCGCAATGAAATTAGAAAGATAAATAAAGCAAATATTTTTTTAAATAATTCTTTATCTAGCTCAACAGATATAAGGGCACCCATAACAGGACCGACAACTATTCCAAGTAAAAGTTTGCGAAAATTGCTCCAAGATATTGTGCCACTCTTGTGGTGTATGGGTATTGCTGAAAGAGCATTTACTATAATGCATGCTAAAGCAGTTCCGAGAGAAATTGGGATAGCAATTTCATCTGAGTAGCCCAAACTTTTATAGAGGAAGTGCAACGATGGAACAATGATTATTCCACCACCAACACCAAAAAATCCAGATAAAAATCCTGATAAAATTCCTATTAGCGGATACAAGAAAAACTCAATTGTCATGTTTTATTTTCTCTGATTCTTTTTTCCCAATTGAAATTAATTTGTTTACTCTTGCTTCAATGGAACCTTTTCCAGTTGACAGCTTATTCATTGCATCTTCAAATTTCTTTTGTGAAAGTTCTATTGAATGTCCAAGGCTGTTCACAGTTTCAATAAATCCTCCAAGTTTATCAACTAGTTTTTGAGCTTCCTCATAAATGACCTTTGCGCCCTCTCTTTGTCCATCTATGCGCCATAAGTTTTCAATCATTTTTATCGATATATGAAGTTGGGTTGGGCTGAGTAAAGCTATACGTTTTTTGGTTGCATATGACAAAAGCTCTTGATCGTACTTAAGTGCAACATTTAATGCATCATCAATTCCTAAGAATAAGAAAGTCATATCCGGCGAGTTTAGATCGGCAATGTCATTATATTTTGTATCACTTAATTCTTTAATGCGTTCTTTAACATTCACAACGTGTTGTTTGCCATTCCTGTCTTTATCTTCAGCTTTTTCACTGCTGCTGTAATCGTGGTACGCTCTAAAAGAAAACTTGGAATCAATAATTATTTGCCTATCATCTGGTAAATACACTATGGCATCCGGTCTTTTATTCTTTAATCCATCCTCTCCCTTAACAACAAAATTTTCTTGCAATTTATAGTGAATATTCTCCTGTAATCCTGAGTTTTCAAGCAACATGCGAAGCTTCATTTCTCCATAATCGCCTTGTGTCTTACTGTCTCCTCGTAAAGCATCGGCAAGGTTAGCGGTATCGCTAGTGATTTGATTTGTTTTTTCTATTAATCCATCAATCGTAGTTTTAGTTTCAACATGCAGCTTAAGTTGTTGTTCTGTATTTTTCTTTACCTCATCCTCAAATTCCTTAATCCTTGTCCTGAATGGATCGATAATTTTTTCAATGCTGTCTTTAGATGATGTTTTAAACTCAGCTTCACGTTCTTTGTAAACCATTTCAATTGTTTTTTTAATCTCTTCAGTGAGCGAAGAAGTATCTTCTTGAGAGTTAGAGCTTTGGCTTTTGATTAATTTAAGAATTAAAAAAGTTAACAAGCCCAAAGATATAGTTAAAAAAATTGATAGAATTAATACTGTTGAATCCACTAATGAGTATTTTAGACCAAATCAAAGAAGAACTCCCCTGGTTAGGAAATAATAAAATATATGATTTAACTCGAGGTAAGCCTTCTCCAAATCAATTGCTTTTATCTCAGAAATTAATAGAAAGCATAAGTCAGCCATTTGAAATGGATGGAGTTGATCTCAGAAACTACGGCACTCCGGAGGGCATTAAATCAGCTAGAAATCTTGGCAGCACAATACTGGGTACAGAAGAAGAGAAAACATTAGCGCTTGATAATTCTTCCTTAACCTTAATGCACCAAATATTGGCATGTTCATATTTTTTAGGTTTCAACTCATCTAAGTTAACTCCAGAAAGTAAATTTATTTGTCTAGTGCCTGGATACGATAGGCACTTCAAGCTTCTGGAAAATTTTGGGATTGAAATGATTAGTGTGCCTTTTCTTGAGAATGGCCCTGATATTGGAAAAATTGAAGAATATATTGCAAAGGATAGTAGCATTCATGGCATAGTATGCGTTCCTCGACACTCGAATCCAACAGGCCATACATTTACCGACGAACAGGTCGATCAACTATTTAAGGCTGTTCAACCAAATAAAGAAAACTTTATGATCATCTGGGACAATGCCTATGCCTGTCACGATTTAAAAGAAACAATCGAACAAAGCTCTGCAAGCATTATTGCCAGTAGTAATGGAGTTGAGGACAACCTATTTATTCTCGGATCAACGTCAAAAATAACTCTAGCAGGCGCTGGAATTTCATTTATATCATCGACTACTGAGAATCTAGATCAATTTATAAGCTACCGCAACTCGCTTACTCCTGCACCCAATAAGATGAATCAAGGTTTGCATGCAAAGATTTTCTCTCAGTTATCAGTATTCGATCATATGGCAGAACTAAAAAAACTTATATTGCCAAAATTTGAATTGGTTGAATCCTATTTATTGAATTTAAAGAAAATGAATCTCTGTGAGTTTACCTCACCTTCCGGAGGTTACTTTTTTTCATTTGAATCTTCTAACAATAATGCCGAGGAGATTATAAATGCTTGCGGAGAGGTTGGTTTAAAGCTCCTACCTGTCGGTTCCTGCTTTCCTTATTTAAGAGATCCTAATAACTCTAATATCAGGCTAGCTCCTACCTTTCCTAATATAGAGGACTTAGAGAAATGCATGGAAATTTTTTCTAAAGTCGTAATTAAGTTGAACTAATTCTGTTAGCAACGGTCAAAACCTATTATGAGAAATATATTTTTGATTGTATCTATCTTTTTTTGCACTGGTTTATTTTTTGCTGATCACCATGGTGAAAAAATGAAGCAAAAAGCGGGAATGGAAAATTGGGCTATGATGGCAAGGCTGAAATTAGATCTTGCCGAACTTAAAGGACCACCATCGGTAGCAGAGGTTGCTGAGAAAAAAGCAGAGAAATTATCCGATCTTGATCTATTAATTGCCTCTGGCAAATACGAAGGTATGAGATTAAGAAGGCTAGAAATGATGCGCAACAAGATTGCTAACGAAGAAATTCCAAGCCAAGAAGCTATAAACCAGCGACATCAAGAAAGATTAAAAAAAGCCAATAAGAAGCTGCAAAAAAACAACAAAAGACAAGAAAAGGCTCGAAAGCAAAAACGCAAATATAGAAAAAAAGATTAATTTAGTCGTAATCTGCCCATAAGATATTTGCTGCAATTGACCTGAAAGGACGCCAGTCACTTGCTATCGAAGTCATATCCTCAATGGTTGGACGTTCTTTCAGGTGTTTAAGTCTTCTTACTCCTTCTTGCAAGCCAATGTCGCCTACTGGCCAGATATCTGGTCGTCCTAAACATGCCATAAGGTAACAATCTGCCGTCCATGGACCTATGCCTTTAAGTTTACATAGTTCTTTTTGTGCATCAGTGTCAGACATTATTGAAATTACTTCGTAATTTAGATCCCCTTTAATCTCAGCGTTAGCAACTATGCCAAGGTAGTTAATTTTTTGGCGACTGAGACCACAAGCTTTTAATGAATTCTGTGATAAGTTGAGGTAATTTTTACTATCTATTTTTGTCATTAAGGCAAAGACTCTTTTTTTAATCGTGTTCGCTGCTTTAACAGAAAGTTGTTGCTCAATAATCAGCGAAGCCATTCCCTCAAAACCTTCTGGTCGCAAAAAAAAAGAAATTTTAGTTTTAGGAATAATGCTTTTAAAAGCAGGCTCAACTTTTAGAAGATGTT
>JADHNL010000023.1 GCA_016779525.1 SAR86 cluster bacterium
GACGGAAGTAGGCTAAGGCTGAAGGAACGTACCCTCGTTCATCTTCGCAAGAAGACGGAAGTAGGTAATGGTACCGAAGGAACGCATCTTTTTAAAAGGAGATGTTTATGACAAATCTGCAATTAATACAGCATAAAGCTGCTATTAAATCTAATAAAAGGCTTACGCTTAAAAAGTACCGATTTAATCTGTTTTTACAGAAAAATCTTTTGATTAAAGAAAAATCTAAGACCCACTAATTGGTATTGCTTAGGTTAAGCATTTTGAGAAGGCACCTGTTCCTGGTGCCTTTTTTTATTTTTGCACAATAGCATCTGCATTTTTTGCTCTTTGTTCATCTCTTATTTTTTTTAATTCAGTAATTGGAATTGGGATATCTAGCCCCTCTTTGATACCTGGCATGCCTTTAATTTCCTTAAGCCACCTCTCTAAATGGTCAAGTCCATCCATCTTGATGCCAGACCACCTGTGAGTCCTAATCCAGCACCAATTTGCCAGATCAGCAATTGAGAATTCCTTGCATAACCATTGCTGATTAGATAGCCGATTGTCCATAACTTCATAAAGTCTTCTACATTCATTTTGATATCTACTGATGGCAGCAGGAATTTTTTCAGGGAGATATCTATAAAAGACATTGGCTTGTCCCATCATTGGCCCTATGTGTCCCATTTGAAACATAATCCATTGCAAGACCTCATACCTTTCTGTCCCAGATTTAGGCAACATTTTTCCGGCCTTGTCTGCTAAATAAATCATAATTGCTCCTGATTCAGCCAAGGCAAAATTATTTTCAGTATCTTCAATAGCTGGAATTTTTGAGTTCGGGCTTTTCATTTTAAACTGGTCAGAGAACTGCTCTTTCTCAAGTAAATTAACCAGCTCGTATTCATATGGGATCTGCAACATTTCAAGCAAGCATGACACCTTATAACCATTAGGAGTTGGAGCTGTATAGAGTTTTATCATTTTAATATCATAACTTGATTGCTAACTCTTTTTTCAAAATAGATAATATTCATATGAAGTTGAAATTATTCGTTTTATTTTTAATAGCATTACTAAGCAAAGCTGATCACAGAGATTCGGATTTTGATAGCCTTAAAGCCGCTATAGAAAATGATCTCAGAACAGCAACCTTTAAAGAAAGGGATCAATATAGAAACCCATATGAAACGCTTAAATTCTTTGGTTTGAAAGACAATCAAGTGGTGGTTGAACTCTCACCAGGTGGAGGTTGGTATACCGAAATACTAGCGCCCTACCTTAAGAAAAAAGGTGAGCTCATTGCTGCACATTACAATCCAGAAACTAGCGCCTATTATGCCCGATCAAGAACAGCATTTGATAAGAAGATTGCATCAAATAATATGTTCTCAAAGGTAAAGGTTGTTGAGCTTGATAAAAGTTATGGTGTAGAAAACTCTGCCGATTTGGTAGTGACTTTTCGCAACCTTCACAATTGGATAGGCCAACAAGGTGACGACATATTAAGTCGAGCTTACAAAGTCTTAAAGCCTGGTGGCTCCCTTGGAGTTGTTGACCATAGAGCAAAGCCTGGCACTTCTCTTGAGGCAATGAAAAAATCTGGCTACATAACAGAAGATTATGCTATTTCTGTTGCTGAAAAAGCTGGTTTCATTCTTGTCGCATCAAGTGAAATAAATGCCAATAGCAAGGATACTGCTGACTATAAAAATGGGGTCTGGACACTTCCGCCAAGCTTGCGATTGAAAGAAATTGATAAAGACAAATATCTAGCAATTGGTGAAAGCGATAGATTTACACTTCTTTTTAAAAAACCTGAAAAATGATTGAACGATTTTTTCATGCTGAGTCATCAACTCATACATACCTAATTGTTAGGGGCAATGAATGCGTGATAATTGATCCTGTGTTGGATGATGTGGACCAATACTCAGATCTGATTAAAGAACAAAATCTAAAACTAGCTTATGCAATTGATACGCACATTCATGCCGATCATATTACTGCACTTGGTGAGCTCAGAGAAAGGCATGGGTGTATTACGATTATGGGTGAGCAATCTCAAGCTGCATGTGTCTCTCAGCCTATTAACTGTGGTGATGTTATAGACTTTGCAGATCTTAAAATAAATGCTTTATTTACCCCAGGGCATACCGATGATAGCTATTGCTATTACCTAGAAATGGATAATATGAAGTACTTATTTACAGGAGATACCTTATTAATTAATGGTTGTGGCAGAACTGATTTTCAGAACGGTAGTTCAGCTGATCTACATAGCAGCCTCTTCACCACCCTTAGAAAGCTTGATTCAGATACGATAGTCTTGCCTGCACATGATTACAACGGTAAATTGCAATCAACAATAGGCCATGAATTTGAAAACAATCCAAGACTTAACTTTTCAAGTAGAGAAGAGTTCATTGAATTTATGGATAATCTAAACTTGCCCGACCCAAAATTAATGGACGTTGCAGTAACAGCAAATAAAAACTGCGGCATATCTTAATAGATGCGTTATCTTTTTTTAGTTCTACTTCTTAGCTTAAATGCTATGGGGGCCAACAAACCAAATATTGTCTTAATTCTGATTGATGATCTTGGGCTTACAGATATTGGGGCTTTTGGAGGCGAAATTGATACGCCAAACATGGATATGTTGGCAGGAGAAGGTTTAATCTTTTCCAATTATCATACTTCACCAGAGTGTGCACCCTCGAGAGCTATGCTTTTAACTGGCATGGACAACCATAATATTGGAATTCCAATGATTCCTGAAGTTATGCCTAGAAATTTAAGAAACATTCCAGGCTATGAGGGGTATTTAATACCTGAAGCACTAACACTAGCTGAACTCCTGAGACTACATGGGTATAAAACTTATATGACAGGGAAATGGCATTTGGGTTTTGGAGGTAAGGAAACTGCAGCCCTGCCACATAATCGTGGTTTTACAAAGACATTTATTCTTGATGCAACAGGTGGAGATAACTATTCCAATCACTCTTACTTGCCCTACTATTCAAAAGCTCCCTGGTTCAAGAATGGAAAACCGATAGCTCTGCCTAAAGACTTTTACTCATCAAGGTTTTTTATTGACGAAATGATTAGGTATATTGATGAAGATATTCAAAAGGAAGGTCCGTTTTTTTCTTATATCTCATTTCAAGCCCAACACATTCCACTCCAAGCACCAAAAGAATATACGGATAAGTACTTAGACTTGTATCGCAATGGCTGGGCAAGCTTACGAGAAGACAGAAAAAATGCTGCCATTGAAAAAGGTATTTTTGCCTCTGAAGCACCCATAGTCGATTCACTGAAAAAATTTGATTCCTGGGAAGACTTAGAAGAGGAGAAGAGAGCTCATAAGGTTAAAAGTGCAGCGGTTTTTGCTGGCATGCTTAATGCTATGGATTATCACATTGGCAGGTTTATTGATTATTTAAAAGCGAATGATCTCTATGAAAAAACAATATTTATCATCACATCGGACAACGGGCCTGAAGGCAATGATCCGTCCGATCATGAAGCTTGGAACCAGTGGATTGGCACAACCAATTACAATACAAACTATGAAACTTTAGGGGAAGAAAATAGCTACGTTTATATTGGTACCGAGTTTGCTCAAGCAATGGCATCCCCTCACCACATGTATAAATTCCATATGAATGAAGGTGGAATCAAGGTGCCATTAATAATATCTGGACCAAACATAAAGCAAGGGATCTATCGTGAGTTTTCATACGTCACAGATATTGCCTCAACAATCACAGATATAGTGACTGGTGGGGTACATGAACAAATGATAGGCAAATCTCTTAAAGACACACTGGCAGGCAATAGGGAGGCCATTTACTCAGATGATGAATACATAGGTCTTGAGGTCACGGGCAATTCTGCACTTTTTAAGGGCAAATATAAAATTGTCAGGAACAGACCCCCATCTGGAGATAATGTTTGGCGCATGTATGACTTGAAAATAGACCCTGGAGAGACTAAAGATTTATCCAAAACTTTTCCAGGAATCTTTCAGGATCTATTAAGTTCATATGATGAGTATGTTGAAGTTAATGGTGTGGTTGAATTACCTGAAGATTACTATTGGGCTGCTGAAATGACAGCCAATACTTTTAAAAGAAGAATTTACGAATATCTCCCCTGGGGATTGTCTATAATCATTATTATTGGGTTAGGAGCTCTGATTTTATTTAGAAGAAAATGAAAAAGATTATATTAGGTCTTTTTGCTATATTTGGTGTTCTAGCTTTATTTTGGCGAGATATTCTTTTTTTCTTTATCGTAACTTTTGTCAGACCTGACTATCAGATTGAGCCAAATCAAGAGATCTCTTGGCAACAGGGCCCAGCAGAAAGAACGGATGATCGTCCGAACATCATTGTTATTGTAGCCGATGATTTAGGCATCAATGATATGACCAACTATGACGACCTTGAGCCAGGCGGAACCGTTGATACTCCAAATATTGACTTCATAGCAAACAGCGGCATTAAATTTGAAAATGCCTACTCAGGTAGTGCTACATGTGCTCCTTCAAGAGGTATGATTGTAACGGGCAGATATGCTACAACCACTGGTTTTGAATTTACTCCTGTGCCTATTGGTATGGCAAGAGCAATCGCCCTATTTTCTGATGGTGCTGCTGAATATATTCCAGAAAACGATAACACACCTTTCGAATTAGCAGGCTTGCCCAATGAAGAAATAACATTTGCTGAGACTTTAGGTCAGGCAGGGTACTACACAGCCCATATTGGTAAATGGCACTTAGGGCGTGATACGCACTTTGCTGCTCTTAACCAAGGTTTTAATGAAAGTTTATTAATGTCAAGTGGATTGTTCTTGCCTAAAGATGATCCGCGTGTAGTAAATGCCTTCCTTGATTTTGATCCTATAGATAAATTTCTGTGGGCTACTATGGATTATGCCGCGCAATTCAACCAAACAACTTATATGGATAACTGGTTTGAGCCCAATGGCTATTTAACTGATTATTACACTGATGAAGCCATCAAGGTTATTGAAGCAAATAAAAATAGACCATTTTTCCTTTATTTAGCGCATTGGGGTGTGCACACACCATTGCAAGCACTGAAATCTGATTACGAGGAGCTTGCTTACATTGAGGACCATACTGAAAGAGTATATGCGGCAATGATCAAAGCATTAGATCGTAGTGTTGGTCGCATTGTTGAATCGCTAAAAGAGCATAATTTAGACGACAACACATGGATCATTTTCACAAGTGATAATGGTGGTGCTGGATACATTGGCTTAAGGTACATAAATTCTCCTTATCGAGGCTGGAAATTGACACTTTTTGAAGGCGGCATTAAGGTGCCTCTTATTTTTTGGAAGGAGGGGATAGATGCACAAGTAATTTCTGAACGTGCAACACACATTGATATTATGCCCACAATACACGGCCTAGTTAATGAAGAACTAACACATCAAGTCGATGGTATTGACCTATTTAATAATTCTTTGGATCTTAGTAAAAGGCCAATATTTTGGAAAACAGACCATAACAAAGTTGTTATTAAAGATGGCTGGAAACTACAAGTTGCAGAAACCCCAGACAAGAAATGGCTTTTTAACCTCAATGACGACCCTACGGAGCAAACTGAACTTTCTGCCATATACCCTAATAAAGTGGCAGAGCTATTAACTTTGATCGACCAACACTCTGATGGAGGCAGGAAAGCCCTATATGAAGCACCCTTGCGAGCACGAGTTGAAGTTGACCGAACTCTCAAGGAATCAATTGAAGATCCTGATAATGAGGGTGAGATAGTGATTGTTGCAAATTAATCTCTTTAGTGCATGATTATCTGAGTCTTATTAAATTTTAATTTAGGATATTTTTATGAAGGCAGATTTCTTTTTTTCCTATCGAAGCCCATACTCGTATTTGGTATTGCCAAGAATATTGAAACTCAAAGAGGAGTACGATATTGATATTCAATTTAAGCTTGTTTACCCACTGGCAATCAGACAACCAGAATTTTTTAAAGGTAAAAACTTCTTTAGTTTTTTTTTACATAAAACTATTGATATTAGATTAAAGGCTAGAAAACTTAATATGCCATTCCACATGCCAAATCCTGACCCAATTCAACAAAGTTACTTCACAGGCAAAATTAACAAAGATCAACCCTATATCTTTGATATTTGCCATCTGGGCATGGTGGCAGAATTTCATAACAAAGGCATTGAATTTGCACATGAGGTTTCACATCTTATATTTGGCACCAAAAGTGGTTGGAACGATGAATCAAACTTAAGTCAAGCAGCCTCAAATGTTGGTTTAGATTTTACTAGGATGAGGCAAGAAGTTGCTGACAGTGAAGATGCAATTGTGAAAGCAATAAAAACCAATCAAAGCCTACAGCAACAAGCAGGACATCATGGCGTACCTCTAATGGTCTATAAAGACATAACTTTCTTTGGGCAAGATAGGTTTGATGAGTTTAAAGAACTCTTGCTACAAGAAGGCATACAAAGAAGATGAATTCATTAGACTATAAAGAAGGAGTTAAACATCTTCTAAAAGTTGAGCCTGCTTTTAAAAGCATTATTCCTAAAACTAAAATTTCTTTTTTTTTGCGACCAGAAGGTTTTGAGGGAATGGCTTCGCTGATTATTGAGCAACAACTTTCTGTTAAAGCAGCGAACAC
>JADHNL010000024.1 GCA_016779525.1 SAR86 cluster bacterium
AGATTAAATTGAAAAAGATAGGATTCATCGGTTGCGGCCATCTTGCAAAGTCACTCATATCTGGACTTGAGAAAAGCTCTGAATACCAGATATCAGGGTCTGATATTTTAGAAGCAAATCTAAACTGGTTAAACGAGAGAGGTCATGAGGCAGTAGAGCTGGAAGATTGTCTTGATAATTCTGATATCTTATTTTTATGTGTTAAACCGCAAGATATGCCAGAACTATGCTCAAGCATTGCTGATCATATCAAGGATGACATAAATGTTATTAGTGTCGCAGCTGGGGTTAAACTTCAAACCCTTTTTGAATTGCTGCCTACCAAAAAAATCTTTAGAGTCATGACAAATGTCGGCACAAAAGATAACTTGGGTGTGACCGCTATATATTCACAGACCGATAATTCTGAAATTTTGAATTTATTCAATTTTCTTGGGAAAGCTTTTGAGGTAAACGATGAAAATCAAATAGATATTCATACAGTGCTAGTTGGTAGCGGGCCAGCATTTTTCTTTGAGCTAATAAATGAATTTGAAGAGAGACTAACTGAGTTAGTAGAAGATCAAGATAATAAAAGAGAAATTACTATTCTCTTTTTAACAAGCTTGATAAGTGCAATTAAGAATGGCGAGAATTTGGACGATCTTATTGATTCTGTAGCCTCAAAGGGTGGAACTACTGAAGCAGGATTAAACCTATTGAGAGAGAAGGGATTTGCAAAAATTTTTTCTGATGGGGTCAATAAAGGCATTCAAAGAGCCAAAGAGTTATCTCAAGATTAAATCGTTTCGATTTGGGCCATTTGAAATTAAGGACACCTTGGTTTTAGTGCGCTCTTCAATTAATTCAATGAATTGTTTTGCCTGAGCTGGCAAATCTTCGTAAGCATTAAATGAATTGAGGGATTGGTTCCACCCCTCAATTTCTTTATAAATTGGTTTGACCTTATGAAGAAGTCTCGACTTAAAAGATACCTCTTGCCCATCAAGCTCGTACCCAATGCATACTTTAATCTTTTCAAAAGAATCTAAGACATCCAGTTTTGTGATGCACAAGCTTGCTAAATTGTTTAATTTTGCTGAATACTCTAAAGCCACCAGATCTAACCAACCACATCGCCTAGGTCTACCAGTTGTTGCACCAAATTCATGACCAATTTCTGCTATTTTTTTTCCATTTTCACAAAAAAGTTCTGTAGGAAATGGTCCTGCACCTACTCTGGTTGTGTAGGCCTTCGCTACTCCTAAAACATCGGCATAAATACTTTTTGGAAAACCAGACCCTATACCAACTGAAGTAGCCAAAGTGTTTGAAGATGTTACATATGGATAGGTCCCATAATCGACATCCAGAAGGGTGCCTTGTGCACCTTCATAGAGAATACTGCCTCCATTATCATGTATAGCCTCCAAACTATCTGTAACGTCGCCAAAATACTTTGCTGCTTTCTGGTAGGTTTCTTTTAAATCCTGTAAAACCTCAAGATTATCGATTGGATCTGAGCCATGAATAGTCTCGAGCTGATAATTGTAGTAATCAACTAGGGCATTCACCTTGGACTCTAATAAATCTGAATCCTCGAGATCAAAAGCTTTAATGCTTCTTCTGGCTGTTTTATCTTCGTATGCTGGACCTATACCCCTTCGAGTGGTACCAATCGAGTTTTTTGTATCTTCTCTAAGCTGATCAATTTTTGCGTGAAGAGGCAACAGTAAGCTGCAATATCTGCTGATTTTTAATTTCCCATTCAAATCTATGCCTTTTTCTTCTAGCTGATTTATCTCTTCGAGCAATGAGTCCAGTGAAAGGATGACCCCTTGCCCAATAAAGCATGATGTGTGGTCATAAAAAATTCCAGAAGGAATAAGATGTAAAACAAACTTTTCATCGCCTTTGTATATCGTATGACCCGCGTTGTGGCCGCCTTGAAACCTACATACTGCGTTGAACTGTTTGGAAAAATAATCGACAATCTTCCCTTTTCCTTCGTCTCCCCATTGAGTTCCAACTAGGATAAGGGAATTGCTCATCAATTATTGTCTTTCTGATTTATTTAAATACTTAAAGTAGTCACTATCAGGATCTAGAAGAAGAATATCTCCCTTATCCTTAAAAGTTTCTCTATAAGCTTTTAAACTACGTGTAAAATCATAAAACTCTGGGTCTTTGTTAAATGCATTGGCGTAAGTTGCAGTAGCAATTGCATCCCCTTCACCACGAATTCTCTCTGATTCTCTAGTGGCATTGGCTAAGATAATGGTTCTTTGCCTATCAGCATCAGCTCTAATATTTTCTGCTAACTCTCTACCTTCAGCTCTTAACTCCTCGGCAATTCTATTTCTTTCGGTTTTCATTCTCTCAAATACTGAAGCACGTATCTCTCTTTCAAAATCAATTCTTTTAACACGAAAATCAACAATTTCAACCCCAAGCTCACTTGAATCTTCACCAAGGGAATTTTTTAGGGATTCCATTAATCCATCTCTATCACCGGAAACAACCTCCTGAAGCGTTCTTTTACCAAATTCGTTTCTAAGCTTATCTCTTACCCTTCTTTGCAAAGTATCTTCAGCAACTCTATCTTGCCCTCCATTGGTAGAGGTATAGAAGGTTTCTGCATCCACAATCTTATATTTCACAAATGAATCCACTAGCAAGGGTTTGGATTCGCTTGATAAGACTCTATCTGGTTGGGTATCTAGGGTTCTAAGCCTTCCTTCGAACTTAATCGCAGTGTCCATCAGAGGAACTTTAAAGTTAAGGCCAGGACTTAAAGTTCTTTCAAAGGCACCCAGCTTTAGAAGGATTGCTTTTTCAGTATCTTTAACAACGACTATGGATTGAACTCCAACGATTAGCAGCAGTAAAGCAACAAAAAGTACAAAATTTCCCTTATTCATCTTCTTCCTCCTCTCTCTTCATTAATTGATCTAGAGGCAAATAAAGGAGATTATTTCCTCCTTCAACATCTATCATTATTTTGGTGCTTGAAGAGAAAACCTGTTCTAAAGAATCTAGATATAGTCTCTCTCTCGTAACTTCAGGAGCTTTTTTATACTCTGCTAAAAGAGCAATAAATCTGTCAGCCTCACCCTCAGCAACCGCCATTACTTTTTGTTTGTATGCTTCTGCATCTTGAAGTTGTCTTTGTGCATCTCCTCTGGCAACAGGCACAATAGATAGAGCATATTTTTGTGCTTCATTTCTTAATCGTTCCTTATCTTCACGAGCAGCTACAACATCTCTGAAAGAATCAATAACTTCAGCAGGTGGTTGACGTTGCTCTATGTTTACCTGTTGGACTGAGATCCCGGATTCATATATCGCTAGGTACTCATCCAACCTTAAAAGAATGCCTGAGCTAATAGCAGCAGCCCCAGAAGTTAGCAGATCATCCATTAAATTTTCACCTACGACGTGTCTAAGCGCACTTTCTGCAGCTTGCCTTATGGTTATCTCAGGATCTTCAACATTCAGCGAATACGCTTTTAAATCACTAATGGTGTACTGAACGTTTAGCTCTACATCTACTATGTTTTCGTCTTTAGTAAGCATATTGGTTGGAAGCACAAAGGTACGTATCTTTGAAATATTTTCATTGGCATATATTTCTTCAATTACTGGAAAGTGAAATTGCAATCCAGGCCCTAATACTCTGTTGTATTTACCTAGTGTGAAAACAACCTCTCTGTTTGCTTCATTAACGATTCTGAGACCAAGAAATGCGTAAAGGGCAAATAAAATTAACAATAGATATGAGAAATATTTCCATGTAAATTTGAAGCTTACGCCTCCTCCACTAGAGCCACTTCCTCCAGAAGAGCCACTTCCACCAGATTTGCTTGAAAAAAACATTTTTCTTAACTGCTCTATTGCATCATCAAGATCAGGTGGATTATTTTTCCTACCCCATGGATCTTTTTCGTTTGGATTCCAACTCATAAACTATGTCTCCTTAAATAAGTCTCTATTGTAGCAGATAATTTATCTTTAATTTTTGTATCCCTACACTGTAATTGTGTGTCTATGTCTATTTTTTTCAACCATGTTTGTTGCGATTTTATAAGTAATTTAGTGGCTTTATCGGCATCGTGAAAGCAGTCATCTATTGATACAGCTTCAAGAAGATGTGGCAAAAACTGCTTGTAGTTAATTGCTTGCATGCTCTGATGTTGTTTTGTTATGTCATACTTTTTTATTAAAAGATCTAATTCCTGCAATAAACCATTTTGTAAAATTTCGTTAAGTCTTTTATTGGATCTTTTAGTAAGAATATTTCTTTCATCATTCACAGAAGCTATATGGACTGTTTTTTTATCGAACAATTGAATTTTTGGTTGCTGCTTGAGAGAGGAAAGCTTTTCTCCAGTTATGCCAATAATTTCCAAAGCCCTTATAAGCCGGCGAGGATTAGATGTATCTATCTCCTCAAACAAAGTTTGGTCTAATGCTGCAAGCTCTTCTTGAAGTTTTTTTAATCCTCCTTTTTGATATTTATCCTCAAGTTTAATTCTTGTCTCCTTACAAGAAGGGAAATCATGAAAGCCGTTTATCAAAATATTATGAAACATCATTGAACCACCAACAAAAAAAGGGATTTTCCCATTTGATACAATTTCATTTACTGATATATCCAAAAAATCTAAAAAAATACCTAGACTAAAATTTATGTTGGGAGGAATAATATCAACTAGGTGGTGCTTGTATTTATTAAGTTGTGTTTTAGTTGGTTTACAAGTACCAATATTCAGGTCTTGATAAACCATCGCTGAATCTATACTAACAATCTCTAATGGGAAGTTTTCAGCAATATGCAACGCTAAGTCTGTTTTGCCAGATGCGGTTGGACCCAGCAAAAAAATTGCAGGCAGACTGTATTTACTCATCTGTTAGGGCAGTAAGGATCATGGAATAATTGCCTGAATGCTGTTTAAGCTTTTCTTTCTGCAAAAATAATGTTTCGTCTCTTTTAGATTCGATTTTAAGGTCAGAAATTATGGCAGCTAATTCTTCTTTATCTTTAAAAGTCTTCACTGGGCCTCCAGAACAAAATATTTTCTTGAGCTCTTTGAAGTTGCTGAGTTTTTCTCCTGTAATGGATACGGTATTTGCATGTATAGGCTCAATAAAGTTATGGCCTTTATCAAAGATAATGCTGCCTCCAACAATCGCAATGTCACAGGTAGAGTACAACTCATAAAGGTCCCCAACTTTATCAAATAAAACTACATCTGAATTTTCATGATTATTTTGGTGAGAATATATTGAGTAATTAAGACTTTGATTTTGAAGTGAATTACTGACATTATAAAATCGTTCAGGATGTCTTGGGGCAATTACTAGCTGTATGTCTTTCAGTGACTTTAAAGACTCTATGATGAAATCTTCCTCTCCTTCATGAGTGCTACCAGCTACAACTTTTAACCTATTTTTTGAAAGCCTGCCGGCAATTTCACTGGCTTTTCCCTCATTAAGCCGATAGTTCTCAGAGCTTAATTTTATGTTTCCCATCACTTTGATATTTTTTGCATGAAACTCAAGAAGGTTAGATTTAATTTCATCGGTTTGCGCAAGAAACAAATCAAACCTTGAGATAAATTGTTTCGAAAAAAACCTAAGTAAGCGCATTTTTTTGAGAGTTTTTTCTGAGATTGAAGTGTTTAGCGATATAAGTTGTACATTTTTAGGTTTCGAAAAAATTAAGTTTGGCCAAAATTCACTCTCAAACAATATAATTTTAGAAACATTAAAGTTACTAATTAATTTATGATGTAAAAAACTTAAATCGTATGGAAAGGGCGTTACAAAAACACTATCTGTAGAGTATTTTTTTAATATTTCTGTTAATCCTGTATTTGTAGATGAGGTAAATAGTATTTTTTTCTCTTGTTTTAACAAGGAACTTACAATTCCTGATAAAGCTCTTACTTCACCCAGACTTACACCGTGAATCCAAATGTGTTCATCTTCAGACTTCTCAATAAAGCCAAATTTTCTTGTCATAAAGTTAACACCTTTAACTCTTTTTGTTAGAAAGTCTCTAATAATTATCAAAGGAAGGGCTAAAATGTATATTAAGTTGTAAACAAAGATCATCGATGACTCAATTAAATTTTTATCTAATTATTGTAATTACTAAGTTTATCAGTCTTTTGCCCTCTTCTATCTTCAAAAAACCAAATTCTTTACTCTGGAAACTACTTCAGACAGGACTAAAAAAAAGAAAGCAAATCATTCAAGCAAATATCAATCATTGTTTTCAAGAAAAATCACAAGAATGGAAAGAAAAATTGGTTGACGAAGTATGGTCACAAACTTTTTTTGCTCTCTATGCTAACAACCTCGCATGGAATGCATCAAAAAAGAACATTAGTGCCTTGAATATAGAATTTTTAAACGAAGATATTCTAAAAAATGCCATAAGCCGAAAGACTGGTGTTCTGCTTTTGTTCAGACATACGCTTTACTTGGAACTGTCTGCAAGATTATTAAGTTTGAAATATAAAGTACATGGACTTGAGAGACCGAATAACAATAGATTAATACAAATGATTCAAAGACACGGACGTTTAAAGTCAGTAACAAGCTTGATATCAAATTCAGACATAAAAGAATGTGTGCACTTACTAAAATCAGGAGAAGTTATT
>JADHNL010000001.1 GCA_016779525.1 SAR86 cluster bacterium
GTTAAAGATGAATGCAATAGACCTGAAACTACACTTGAGGGGCTTGCTTCATTAAAACCTGTATTTGATCCAGAGAATGGCAGCGTAACAGCAGGCAACTCTTCCCAACTCTCCGATGGTGCCTCGGTTACTCTGGTTATGTCAGAAGAAAAAGCATTGGAATTAGGCTTGGAACCAAAAGCTTACTTTAGAGGCTTTACTACTGTCGGCTGTCAGCCAGATGAAATGGGAATAGGACCGGTTTTTGCGATTCCTAAACTTCTGGATAGATATAATTTAAGTATTGAAGACATCGATTTATGGGAGCTCAATGAAGCTTTTGCAGTCCAGGTGGTTTACTGCCGTGATGAGCTTGGAATACCTATGGACAGGCTAAATGTTGATGGAGGTTCAATCTCAATTGGCCACCCATTTGGTATGACCGGCTCAAGGTTAGTTGGCCATTTAATAAGAGAACTAGCAAATAGAGATAAAAAATATGGTGTTGTAACCATGTGCGTTGGTGGCGGTATGGGTGCTGCAGGATTGTTTGAACGATATCCAGCTTAGTGACAGTACAAGAGAACCACTTAATACAAAAATACTTTAATTCTCTAAAAAATGAAGCATCTTCTATTTCAATAGGAATAGGAGATGATTGTGCTGAGATAAAATCCAAAGATACTTTCCTCACCTCAGTAGATACATCACTTTCAGGCACTCATTTCCCTGAGGATTTGGACCCCTTCTATATAGCTTATAGAAGTTTGGTTATTGCTAGTAGTGATATATATGCCATGGGTGGTATTCCTCACTCTTTTTTGTTATCAATTACCCACCCTAACCCTGATGATGAGTGGTTTAAAAAATTCAGCTGTGGCACTCAAGAGTTTATTAATGACTATAAAGTAAGTATTGCAGGTGGAGATTTAACTCAAGGACCTTTGAGCATCTCTGTTACTTTTTTTGGCGACCCATTGCCAAGGGTTTTAAAACGAAGCAATGCCAAACTAAATGATCATATCTATATTACTGGCAAAATTGGAGAAGGGTATCAAGGCTTAACAAAATTTATGGATTACAAGCCTGGTAACAATTTTTTAAAACCAAAGGTGCCCAAGGAATTAGTTGAGCCATTAAATCCTTTCATCAATGCATGTATTGATATTTCTGATGGGCTGTTGATTGATCTTGAAAGAATATGCAATGCGTCTGGAGTAGGCGCGCAAATTAAATACGATAAATCTTTTGTTGTTGAAGGTTTGGCAGATCTAGTTAGAGGCGATGATTATCAGCTGTGCTTTACAGCCAACAGCAATCACCACGAACAGATAAAAAAAATATCTCAAGATATCTTTTGTATTGGGGAAATTACCAGTTCAAATAAGGTGAGTGTTTTTGATGGGGGTAAAGAGATTAATTTTAAAACCAAGGGCTGGGAGTCTTTTAGTTTAAAAAATTCTTAATTGATTTTTCTATACCTATTTCGTCTAAACCATTAATGGCTAAGATTTCATTTCTTGAACCGTGAACAGGAAATTCATCTTGCAAACCCAAAGATAATAAATTAGCTTCTGATTTAACTGAATGAAGAAATTCTCCTACAGCACTGCCAGCACCACCAATAGTGGTATGGTCTTCAAGAGTCACAATGTATTGATAATTTTGAGATATTTCATTTAAAGCACCTTCATCAATAGGTTTAACAAATCTCATGTCATGTAGTCCAAATCCATTAGATTGTGCAAATTTTTCAACGCGGTTTAAGAGCACCCCGAAATTTAGAATACAGCATTTATTGCCATCAAATATCTTTCTGGATTTACCAATTTCAATCAACTCCTCAGATGCAGTTATTGGTTGTCCTACACCAGAACCTCTTGGATATCTAACTGCGGCAGGACCTTTATATTGATAAGCTGAATTTAGAGCTAACCAAAGTTCGTTCTCATCTGATGGAGTAAAGATTGTAAGGTTGGGTATGCATCTCATGAATGCAAGGTCAAAGTTGCCTGAATGAGTGGGCCCATCTTCTCCAACAATTCCGGCTCTATCCAAGGCAAAGGTTACATCTAGATTTTCAAGACAAACATCATGTATTAGTTGATCATAAGCTCTCTGCAGGAAGCTTGAATAAATTGCCACAACTGGTTTCATGCCTGACAGTGTTAATCCTGCTCCAAAAGTAACAGAGTGTTGTTCTGCAATGGCAACATCATAAAATCGATCAGGAAATTTTTTCTCAAACTCAACCATGCCTGATCCTTCTTTCATGGCAGGTGTAATGCCAATTAATTTTTCATCTCTGGCGGCTTGATGGCAAAGCCAATTGCTAAATATATCTTGAAATTTGGGGGAACTTGATTTTGGAGTGGGCTCTATTTTAGATATGGCATGATATTTAATTCTTTCTGCTTCAGCTGGTTCAAATCCTGCACCCTTTTTGGTAATGATATGCAGCAAATAGGGCTCCTGTTTCTCTAGCATACGCTTTAGTGTTTTCACTAATAGAGGTATATCGTGACCATCGATAGGCCCAATGTAATTTAATCCGATATCTTCAAATAGATTTCCTGGCATTACAGCATGCTTTAAGCTTTGTTTAACATTTCTTGAAAGGTGCAAAGCGTAAGGAAGCTGACGTAGCGCTTGTTTACCACTGGACTTTAACTTTTTATACGTTTTTGATGCCCAGACATTGGCTAAATAGTTTGAAAGACCTCCGACATTTTTTGATATTGACATATCGTTATCATTCAAAATTATATTTAGGTCGTTACCTAGATGTCCAGCATGCATCATTGCTTCAAAAGCAATACCTGCAGTCATGGCACCATCACCAATCACAGCAAAATTTTTATGATCACTTTGTTGGGATTTATTGCCTTCATTCATGCCAAGAGCTGCGCTGATTGATGTACTTGAGTGACCTACGCTCATAGCATCGTATGGTGACTCGGTGATTGAAGGGAAAGCAGCAAGCCCATTGAGCTGTCTAATCTTATCCATTTGAAGTTTTCTGCCTGTGAGAATTTTATGCGGGTAAGCCTGATGCCCAGTATCCCAAATGATTTTTTCTTCAGGCAGGTTCAAAACATAATGCAATGCTATGGTAAGTTCGATTGCACCAAGACCAGCACCAAAATGCCCTCCAGAATTAGCTACTGAATATAGTAGAAACTCACGAACTTCATCAGCAAGTTCTTGTAGTTGACCTACTTCTAAATTCTTAGTATCAACAGGCAAATGATTATCAAGCAATAGTTTTGATATTGGTAAATTAGATGGAAAACTATTGAATTTTTTCATTATCTGACCCTTGAGAATAAGCTCTCAATATAAAACTTTAAAGGATGATTCGATAATCTTAAATTGCTGATTATATCTAAAGCATCATTTTTATAGTTATTGAGTTCTTTTTTTGCTGCATCAATACCAATCATGAGAGGTAAAGTTTTCTTTTGTGCTGCTAAATCTTTCTTCGCAGTCTTACCCAAAATTTCGGTTGGTTGTGTCAAATCAATAATGTCGTCAATAATCTGAAAACTTAGCCCTACAATTCTTTGTAGATCAACCCAATTCTTCTCTTTATCTCCATTAATTATCAGAGGTATATCCATAGCAGTCTCAATCAATAAGCTGGTTTTTAAGATATTCATTTCTATAATGTCCTCTTGCGATGCAAAATTGTTTTCAAAATATAAATCCAAGAATTGGCCATTAATCATACCATTCTGCCCGGTAGTTTTTGTTAGCAAGCTTATGACCTTTATCTTTATTTCATCTGAAAAATTTTGATCGTCAGCAATTAGTTGAAATGAAAGCGTTTGTAAGGCGTCACCTACCAAGACAGCAGTTGAGTCATTGTATTTTTTATGCAGGGTAGGCAACCCTCTTCTTAAGTCATCGTCATCCATGCAAGGTAGGTCATCATGAACCAGGGAGTAGGTATGAAGCACCTCTAGCGCCGCAGCAAAATTATCAAACTGGTTGTAATTTAGCTCTAGCGCATCTGCTGTTAGATAAAGCAGTATCGGTCTAACGCATTTTCCTCTGACTTTTAAAGCATATCTTAAAGGCTCATTTACAATTTTAGAATGGGCATTGATAGTATTGAGCATACTGTCAACTCTGCCGATAAGCACTTTTTCAAAATTGCTTTTATTTAGACTTGTCTTCGTTGAAAGGTTTGATTGTCCCATCTTCTGTTAAAATTTTTATTTTGTTTTCCGCTGACTCAAGCTCCTCTTGGCAAGACTTGATTAGTGAAATTCCTTTTTCGAATTTTTTAAGAGATTCCTCAAGGCTAGGCTCACCTTCTTCCAGAACTTTTACTATCTCTTCTAATTCTTTGATGGAGTCTTCAAATTTAGCCATTGTTAAATTCTAACTTAAATGGATGTAATTGCTATCAGCTTATTGGGCTTTAGATAGCTTTATGGAGCTATTTTCAACTACTGTAAGGAATGCCGGAGTAACTAATAGTGTTAAGATAGTACTAAAACCTAACCCCCAACAAATACTTATACCAAATGCTTGATACCATTTTACTGTAGATGTGCCTTCGTAGACTGCTTGGTTGAGCAAATCAACGCTGTAGCCTGAAGCTAAGAAAATCAAACCAAATATAGTTGTAATCGTTGTTAAAAGGACTGGTCTTAAGCGACTCAAGCAGGTTTCAGTGATAAGATCTTGAACACTAAAGCTTGGTTTTTCCTGCTTCAGCCTATTGTAGGTATCAATTAAGACAATATTATTATTCACCACAATTCCAGC
This sequence comes from SAR86 cluster bacterium, assembly GCA_016779525.1. Taxonomy (GTDB): domain Bacteria; phylum Pseudomonadota; class Gammaproteobacteria; order Magnimaribacterales; family TMED112; genus TMED112. Next base: position 4,756 of record JADHNL010000001.1, read on the forward strand.
CAAGCCCACCACAGCTGTTCCAGTCATTACAGTTGATGGTTCAACTTGCGCAATTGTCAAACCTAGAAACACTCCAGCAGTTGAAAATAAAACTGAAATTAAAATTATAAAAGGCTGTGCGATGCTATTAAATTGAGTCACCAAAATTATAAACATTAAGAACAGTGCTCCAATAAAAGCTAGGACAAGAAAACTGCTTGCTTCATCTCCTTCTTGAGTCAGGCCACCGAACCTAACTTCCATCCTTGGATCTTCAAAGCCCGTTTCAGACATCCAGGTTCTTATTTTCTCAATCTCATCGTAAAGGTTGTAGTCTGGTTTGTTGATGCCACTTATCTCATGGTAATACTTCCCATCTATTTTATTTAATGAAGCAGCGTTTTGTCTTGCTTGTACATCAACGAAGCTTGAAACTGGGACTGGCCCATTTCTAGTATTGACTGTTATTAGATCTAAACTTGAAAGAGTTCTTTGGTCCGCAGGAAATCTAGCCCTTATATCAATTTCCTCTTTTGCATCATCTGGACGATATTCACCAAGCTTAATACCGCTGGTAACCATTTGTACAGCAGAACCAATATCAAAGAGATTAATGCCTGCTTGATAGGCTCTTTCTTTGTCTACATCTAACTTCCATTCAATTTTGTACTTAGGCATGGTATCAGCAAGACCAGTTATTCCCTCAATATTATTTTCCATATAGGCTCTTAGCTCAGCTGTTTTTTGATCGATTAATTCGCGGTTTTCACTCAGCAAACGAATCTCAACCGGGGCTGTCCATTGGCCTGGTCCCTCTTGCACTTCTCTGATATTAACTTTATAACCTGCAGAATCTTTTACTGCTGCTCTTGCGTTATTAAGAACATCGAATCCAGTAATATCGAGTGTTTTTGGATCTTCTACTAAGATATATCCACGAGCTACTCCATCACCGCCGCCCCAACCTGAGTTTCTTACTGTAAGGAGAAGGTCGTCAACGCCCTCAAGACCTATAAGTTTTTCTTCAACCTCAATTGCCATATCTCTGGCTTCGTAAGGTGAAATATTTCCTCTTGCTTGAATGTTGACATTTATGATCCATGGGTCGATATTTGGAAAATAGACAAACGATTTACCATAATTTCCTACAATGCCAACCGGTATCACGAAAAGCACAATGAACAGTGTGTAGAAGATTGTTTCTAAAGGATTTTTAACCGCAAAACCAATTGCTTTTCGATAGTTTCTTTTCATGAATGTATCGTCGCTATCGTTTTTTTGATCGTTCAGTTTCTTTTGTCTGCCAAAAAGCGAACCTATCGCTGGAGCAAACAATAATGCATAGGCTAAGGAAGCTAACAGAACCACAAAAACTGTTATTGGTAAGTAGCGCATAAATTTCCCAGACATTCCTGGCCACACCATCAAAGGTGTAAATGCAGCAAGAGTTGTAAGAACAGATGCTACTACTGGAGTAAACATCCTTTGTGCTGAATTTTGATAGGCTTCTTTACGTGATTGCCCTTCATCGATGAGCTTATCTGCATATTCGACTATGACAATGCCGCCATCGATCAGCATGCCTAATCCTAAAAGCATGCCGAACATGACAAGGAAGTTGAATTCATAGCCGAGAAAATAGTAGAGCACTCCAAATGTTACAAGGAATGAAAAGGGGATAGCTATTCCTACAATCATTCCATTTCTTAACCCAAGAGTTGCAACTACTAAGACCATTACCAAAACTACTGCAGTGATGATATTGCCTTGTAGCTCATCAACCATATCTCCAGCAAATTGAGTAGTGTCTAAGCCTGGAGTAATCATTAGGTTATCTGGATATTCTGCTGTTATTAACTCAATTTCTTTTTCAACCTGTTTTGCAATATCAAGCTCGTTGAAGCCTGTTCTTTTTTTTATTGAAAGTGTTATTGCATCGTAACCATTAACTCTGGAAAAGCTTGAGGGATCTTTAAAAGTCCTTTTAATTTCTGCAACATCACCAAGTGTGACTACTTTAGAGCCTGAAGATTTTATAGGAAGGTTGTATACATCTTCTCTTGATTCAAAAACACTTGGAATCTCCACAGCAAACTTTCCTGAACCTGTGTCTTGGAAACCGGCAGGTATCAAAACATTATTTGACCTCACTGCACTACCAATCTGAGCTAGAGTTACCCCAAGTGTCTCTAGTTTTGGTTTAGAAACTTCAACTTCTAGCAGCTCTTCTGGAACCCCATCAATAGATATTTCAAGAATGCCTGGAATTTTTTCAAGCCTTTCTTGGATTTCTTTGGCAACAAAAAAACCTGATCTTAAATTAGCAAAACCATAGACGCTGTACACTAAGATTGGCTGATCATTATCTGCAAATTCTTGTACTCTTGGGTCCTCTGCTTCAGGGGGTAATTGGTTTCTTATTTCAGAAACTGCTCTTTCCACATCTAGGATGGCTTGGTCAATGTCGTAGTCGACATCGTACTTAATTCTCACGAAGGTGAAGCTTTGTGAGTTGACTGAAAATATTTCTTCCTGACCTTCAAGTCTCAGCATTCTATTCTCAATTGGCTTAGCGACTAAACGTGCCATATCTTCAGGAGAAGCTCCTTCTAGAAAGACACTTACATTAACCCATGGAAAGGAGATATTTGGGTTGGAAGCTATTGGCATAGCAGCTCTTCCTAGCACACCGGCTATGATGCAGAACAACATAATCAATAACGTTGTTCTAAACTTATTAACTGCTGTTGAAACAATTCCCATTCTAGTTGTCTATATAGTTAACTTCATCATTCTCTTTGACAAAGCCTTGTCCTGAAACAATTATCCTTGCTATTTCAGGCAGTCCTGTTACCCATGCCCCTTCTTTAGTATCTCTTAAAATTTGTACTACATCTATTTTTACTACACCCTCAACTATATATGCCAAAGCAACGTCACCATTATCAGCCAGTAAAAAAGCAGAGCTTGGAATGAAATGTGCTTTAACAGGGTCGGTATAAATAACCATTTCACCTGTTAATCCATCCTTTATTACAGAAGAGGTATTTTCTAGCTCTGTTTCAACTCTAAAAGTCTTGGTTTGTGCATCTGCTCCACTGCTAATAAAGGTTATATTTGACTCATACTCTTCGCCAGATAGAAATCTTATCGATACTTTTTGTCCAACTTTAACTTTTGAAACAAGCATTTCTGGAATGTTTCCTACAATCTTTAGTGGGGATAACGAAATTAACCATCCGCAATTTTGTCCATTTTGTAGTAGTTGACCCTCTTTTGCGAGGTATTCCACAAACCCATCAAAAGGGGCTTTAATCTTAGTTCTTTCTAACTCAATTCTTGCAGTCTCATAGTTTGTCTCAGAGGTTACTAGTGCTGAATCTGACACTAACCCCTTTTTCTTAAGTTCTTTTTGAGATTGGTATTCAATATCTCGTCGTTTAAAGTTTGCTTCTCGTTGCCCAGAGTCAAGCTGACATATAATGTCACCTTTATTTACGAAGTCTCCATCTTTAAAATTAACTTTCACAATTTTTTCTGATGTCTGAGACTTAAGGTCTATCTTGGAGAAGGCTTCAGACTCACTCTTTGAAGTTATTGGTAAGCTGTAATCTTGTGCAATGGAGTTGGATGTGAGCACTGTAAGCTTTTGCACAGGAAGTCTTTCAAATTCTCTTTCTTTGGGAGCAAAAAGACCTAGCAACATCCAGATCATAACACCAGCTACAATAAACGCGGCCATTCTTACATTCTTTTTGTTCATGTTTGTATTACTTATAAATTTAGATTTAAGTTGCTAAATCTTATACTTTTTCCTTAAATCTTTAATGTTGCCCTTAGTTGATTTTTTTGATTTATCTTCATCGTCTGCATAAGGGTCAAATAGATCAAATTTATATGTGTGTTCTTTTGACGTAACTTCAACATTATAATTCCACTTATTTTTAATAAAATCGAGGAATTTAATATCCCAGGAAACAAAGGCTCTACCATCTTCTTTCCAATACAGAATAAACTCAGGCAAATGCAGTCGAACAAAAGCATCATCTATTCCTGTCATTTTGATAATATCGAGGCAATCTTCAGATGGTGCCCAATTTTTGTCTATTATTCTTGGGACAGATTTTGTATCTATTTCTGCAGTATGCTGAGCCCATTTTAGGCGACAATATTCTATAAATTTAGAATTATATGAAACCAATGTAGAGCTTCTTTCTGACCAATAAATTATAAATTCATCCAATAAGCCATCAATAAACTCAGCATCAACTCCAGCCCTTTGTAAGACTTCAACTGCATCTTCAGATGGACTCCAGGATTTATCAATTTTATTGCTTCTATTGCTAATAGGCGTCCTAATCTTTGTTTTCTGAATGGTTGAAGATAATGTAATTATTTGATTGTCATCATTGAATTCAATAAGTCCCTGCTCCACTAGAGATTTAATGGAATTGCCAACATCCTCATTTGATAAGTATGGAAATTCTTCAATAATTGTATGGAGCTTAGTATCTGAATTCATATCTTTGACATATTGATAAACCAAAGCAGATTTAAGTCCCAACTTTTTGGCATATTCAATATTAATTTTATGATGCTTATCCAACTTTTCTTCTTTTCTTCACTGCATTAGATAATGCATGGAGCAGTTGTTTTGTTTCTTCAAAATTTATACATGCATCGGTAATGCTTTTACCATATTCCATATTTTGTGATATTGATTGATTGCCCTCTTTAATATGGCTTTCAATCATGGCACCAATAATATTTTTATTTCCTGCACTTATTTGTGAGCAAACAGATTCGCAGACCACTTTCTGATTTTCATGATTTTTCATTGAGTTGCCGTGACTGAAATCAATCATAATATTTGGACAAACATTTGATGTTTTTAACTCATCAATGCATTCATAGACATTTTGAGCATCGTAATTTGGTGTTTTGCCGCCCCTTAAGATAATGTGTGTATCATCATTTCCTGATGTTTTAAAAATTGCTACCTTGCCTTGTTTTGTTGTGCCTAAGAACACGTGTTGGTATTGTGCAGATTTTAGGGCATCAACTGCTGGTTTAAATTCACCAAAGGTGGAGTTTTTTACTCCTACAGGACATGATAATCCTGAAGTAAGCTCTCTATGAACTTGGCTCTCTGATGTTCTTGCTCCTATTGCCCCCCAGCTCACTAGGTCAGAAATATATTGTGGCGAGATTAAATCCAAAAATTCCGATCCTGTTGGCAGGCCTAGTTCTGAGATATCTAGCAGGAGTTTTCTAGCTATTCTTAAGCCATCGTTAATTTTAAAAGAGTTATCTAGTCTTGGATCATTAATCAAACCCTTCCAGCCTATGGTTGTTCTTGGCTTTTCAAAATAAACACGCATCACAATAAGAATTTCTTCCTCAACTTCAGGGGAAAAATCTCTTAGTAAATTAGCATACTCAATCGCAGAAATTGGATCGTGAATGGAGCAGGGCCCAACCACAACAACCAATCTGTCATCAAGGTTATGAAGAATTTTGCTAATGTTTCTTCTGGCACCAAATACAAGTTTTGAAACATCTTTAGAGATGGGGATTTCTTCAGTAATCTCCTCAGGAGTTGAAAGCTCTTCTCTAGATAAGATTCTGCTGTTATCTGTAATGTACATAATGAGTGAGGATATAAATTTTACACCAACTGATTGTGAATGGGTTTATTTTCACTGGAAAAAAGAGAAATTTAGATTTCTACTAAAAAAACACAATATTTAGTATTTTAATTTAATTTTATATACAATATCTTGTGTATGAGTGTTGCTCAAGAAATCCAATTGCCTAGAGTAAAAGGTAATGAGATAAACCATTTACCAGAAAACCTTTATATTCCGCCAAAAGCATTACTGCTCTTGCTAGATGTTTTCTCTGGTCCAATGGATTTTCTTCTGTACCTAATTCAAAGAAAAAATTTGGATATTCTTGAAATTGATCTTGTGGAAATAACAGATCAATATATTGCCTACATTGATTTAATGGAAGATTTTGAATATGAGCTAGCAGGAGATTATTTAGCTATGGCAGCATATCTTGCTGAAATTAAATCTAGAATTCTCCTACCAAGATCAGAAGATATAGACGAAGACGGAGGTGATCCAAAAGCAGAGCTCTTGAGGAGATTGCAAGAGTATCAAAGATTTAAAGAAGTCTCAGAAAAATTAGACGCCCTTCCCAGAGCTGACAGAGACATTTTCCCTGCCTCGAGCCAATTACCAGAATTTCAGCTTCCAAAGCCTGAAAATAGGTATGAAAAATCAGATTTATCATTTGCTCTTAAATCATTGCTGGATGAGATGGCAAAACTTTCAAGCCATAAAGTCAGGCTAGAAAATATAACGGTAGAATCTAAGATGAAGCTTATGCTAGATAGTTTAAAATCTCGTGATTTTATTTCATTACCAGAGCTTATCATTAAGGGAGAATCGAAGCTTGCTGTCTCAGTGATTTTGGTTGCAGCCCTAGAGTTGAATAGAAGAGGTTATATTGAAATAGTTCAAGGGAAATCGTTTGGTGAAGTATATTTTAAAAGTGCTGAGGAGGTCATCCACTAATGGAAATTAAGCAAAGACTTGAGGCAATGCTATTGGCCTCAAATAGACCACTTAAAGTTCTTGATTTTTTAGAGCTTTTAGGTCTAGAAGCTGATGATGAGGCAAGGGTTGTTGCTGCACTATATGAATTACAAAATGAGTACAAAGATAGATCAATTAACTTAATAGAGGTTTCCAGTGGATTTAGAGTTCAAATAGATCAAGCATTTTCAAACGATATTGCAAAGCTATGGGAGGTTAAGCCTCTTAAATTATCGAAGACAACATTAGAAACTCTTTCAATAATTGCCTACATGCAGCCAGTTACCAGAGGGGATATTGAAGAAATTAGAGGGGTGGCTGTAGCAACGAATGTTATAAAGCTTTTGATTGATCAAGGATGGATTAAAATTAAGGGTTTTAGAGACGTTGCAGGAAGGCCTGCATTATTTATTACAACTCAAAAGTTCCTTGATGACTTCTCAATGAAATCTATTTCAGAACTTCCAGCATTGCCGGAGTTGCCCAATATTCCAAATATTTCACCTGAGCTTTCTTTAACAGATGAAGAAGCAGAGCAGCCAGCACAAGATACCTGAAGAAAAACTTCAGAAGTATCTAGCTAATTTTGGCTTAGCTAGTCGACGCAATGTTGCAGATCTAATTAAAGAATCTGTTGTTCGAGTTAATAATAAAAAATGTAATGTAAATACATTAGTAAGAACTGGTGATCTCATTTGTATTGATGGAGAGGAGCATGTAATTGATTTGAATCCTGAAGTTGAGTTGATGATCTACCATAAACCTCTGGGCCAAGTATGTTCAACAAAATCACGAAAATTAAATGAGAGTGTATTCAGCTCAATCCCTCCAAGAAAAAAAGGTAAATGGATCATGGTTGGTAGGCTTGATATAAATACCTCGGGACTTTTGCTTTTTACAAATTGCGGTAATTTTGCAAATTTTCTTGCGCATCCAAGCAGCAGCATTGATAGAGAGTATCTCTGTAGAGTCTATGGAGATATAAATGATAAAAAAATTGAAAAATTGTTATCGGGAGTAAGGTTAGATGGACAGGATGCTTCGTTTTCAGACATTGTGCCTGTAAAAAAACAGGGCAAATCAAAAAATCATTGGTTTTACGTTTGCTTATTTTCTGGAAAAAATCGAGAAGTAAGACGTCTTTGGACATCTCAAAAGTTGACAGTTAATAGACTTATAAGGGTAAGGTATGGATCATTTATTCTGCCAGAAAATTTAAAAAGTGGCGGATGGCGCAAGGTTTCAAAAAAAGATCTAAGTAAATTCAACAATATTTATGGGAGACCTTAGCTTATTTAGCAGCCCATTTAATAATTGTGCTTACCCGGATATCGCGCCATGCTTCTTTATCCAATGACCAAACCATAATCGTATCACTGGTACTCGAGATATTTGAAATTCTTGAGTTTGATGGGATTAATTCAGGTTTCAGGGTAGATGGCATTATTCTAATTTCACCTGTATCAATCTTCTTAAATTCAATGATTACTGTACCTTTTTTTAAGTTTTCAATAAGCTCATTCACTGAAATCATACGCAATACCTGTAGAGTTATTTTCGTCAGAGAGTAGCCACAAATAGTCCATGGCTCTATCTGCTGGTGTTTTGAGTGAAAGAGGGTCTTCAGCAGGGAATGCTTGAGCACGCATTGCTGTCTTTGTGGCTCCAGGATTATAGGAGTTAATCTTCATTTTATTTTCATATTCATCTGCCATAACTTGCATGAGTCCCTCAACAGCAAATTTTGAAATGCTATAGCTTGTCCAAAAGGCACGACCCTTTCTTCCTACTCCTGAGGAAGTAAAAATAACTGAAGGATATTTTGCTTGAAGTAGTAGGGGGAGACATATTTGAGTAAGTAAAAAATTACTTTCGAAATTTACTCTCATGACTGTTTGCAATTGGTTTTCTGATGTGCTTATTAAAGGAGAAAGGTAACCCAAAATTCCAGCAATATGGGCTATTCCATCAAGTTTGTCGTATTCCTCATATAAAGCTTCCCCAAGTTTTTGATAATCACTTCCCTTGGCTTTTAGGAAATCAAATTCAATAACTAATGGATTAAGATTGTAATTTTCACTAATTTCATTTTGGATGGAATAGAGTTTTTTGACATCTTTGGAGAGCAATATAAGATTGGCTCCGTATTGAGCTGCAGCAACTGCTACCTCTCTTCCAATTCCTGATCCTGCGCCTGTAACCAAGATATTTTTCCCTTCAAGGAAGTTTTTTGATGGAGAAAATTTCTTTAGCTTTCTAATATCCATTGTGTTAATTCATCTGTATTATTTGCAAGGAAATCTGCCCCCCAATGTGCAGGATCGTCTTCTGCATATCCCCATGAACATGCGATAGTTTTTGTACCTGCATTTTTCCCAGTCTCGATATCTCTGCGATGATCTCCAACATAAAATGATTCGCGTAAATCAGCATCAAGTTTTTTTGCTGCTAGCAAAACACCCTCAGGATTTGGTTTTGCCTCAGAGACATGATCGGGACATATAATGGCATCAGTTTTTTTGTCCCAGCCTAATTTTTTAATAATGGGCCCAGTATATTTCCATGACTTATTTGTGACTATACCCCAAGATATTCCTCTTTTTTCAATTGTATCTAAAAGTGAATCTATGCCCTTATAGAGCACCAAATTTTCTGTCAACCTTTCTTGGTATTTCTCAAGAAATTTTACTTTAAGGCCTTCAATTCTATGATCTGAATATCCTTTAAAACAATTTTTTAGAATTAGAGTAGCGCCTCGTGATGAAAATTTCCTGACGGGCTCAAAACTTACCAATTCTTCATCAAGTTCTGATTTTAGTTCATTAACAATTTTATGAAATGTAAGCCCAGTATTTAGCAGAGTGCCATCCAAATCAAATATTGCAGCTTTATTTTTGTGTGGCATGAATGATGTAATTTACAGAGGTATCGTTTGTTAGTTTTGCAATGTCTAAAAATGGCAGGTACAACATGCCTTTAATTTCTTTAAATTCTAAATTGGCAACATCAATATAATTTTTAAGTTCAGATGGTTTGATTAGTTTCTCATATTCATGTGTGCCTCGAGGCAAAATATTGAGAATATATTCTGCTCCAAAGATGGCTAGCATTAGAGATTTTATATTTCTATTAATTGTTGAGAAAAAAACATGACCATCATTCTTTAATAGCTTTTGACAATCGGCGACAATTTTACTTGGGTCTGGTACATGCTCAAGCATCTCTAGGCATGTAATCACATCGTATTTCTTTCCAGTTTCAGCAAGATCAGACGATGAGATTTTTTGGTAGTTAATGTTTAATTTAGTTTTTTGAGCCCTTAACTTGGCGACATTTAAAGGTCCATTTGCTAGATCAATTGCTGTTACATTGGCTCCTTTTTTTGTAAGTGATTCAGCAAGAATACCACCACCACAACCTATATCCAACACAGCCAAGCCCTCTAAATTTATTTTTTTGGAGATATATTCTGATCTCAAGGGATTGATTAAATGAAGTGGTTTAAATTTTCCATTTGGATCCCACCATTCATCAGCAAGCTTAGAAAATTTATCTAATTCGTTTTGATCAAAGTTATTCATGATAAAGTATATTTTTACAAAATTTAAAAATCTTTTTCTATGATTTTGGGCGCATTAAAACCAACCAATCAAGGTGATAAAAGATCTACTTTACACCCTGAGACAATTAAACCACTTTTAGATATGGGTATAAACATCATTTTTGAAAGAAGCCTTGGAAAAGATATAGATATTGATGATGAGGTTTTTGAAGCTTTGGGTGCAAGAGCTGTTTCAAGAGATGAATGCTTACAATCTAGTCAAGTCATTTATTCAAGTTCGACGCTTGATAAAGAAGAAATAGCAAAGTTGAAAAATGAAACTGTCTTTATTGGTCTACTCAACCCATTTGAAAACCGAGAACAATTTAAATATTTTGCAGATCAAAATGTTACGGCAATATCAATGGAGTTCATTCCTAGGATAACCAGAGCACAAAAAATGGATGTTTTAAGCAGTCAATCAAATTTAGCAGGTTATGTAGCAGTTATTGAATCAGCTAAACATCTTCATTCTGCCTTGCCCATGATGATGACTGCTGCAGGCACACTTAAACCAGCAAAAGTATTTGTAGTTGGGGTTGGTGTTGCAGGCTTACAGGCTATTGCTACAGCAAAAAGGTTGGGAGCAAGGGTTGAAGCTTTTGATACAAGACCGGAAGTAGAAGAACAAGTTAAATCATTAGGAGCAAAATTTGTTAAGATCGATCTAGGAGAAACTGAACAAACAAATCAAGGCTACGCAAAAGAACTATCTACTGAGCAGTTAAAGAAACAGCAAGAATTGCAACAAAAAGTGTGTGCTAACTCAGATATCGTCATCACAACAGCACAGATATTTGGTAAGCCGGCTCCAAAGTTAATAAATTCTGAAACAATTTCAAAGATGAAGAAGGGTAGCATTATTTTTGATATGGCAGTTGAATCTGGAGGGAATGTTGAAGGTTCAGTAAAAGATTCTATTGAAATAGTAAATGGAGTTAAAATTTTGGGCTTTTCAAATTTACACTCCTTTGTAGCAAATCATGCCTCATTTGCCTTAAGCAATAACCTTAATAATTTGCTACTAGATTTTTTTGATAAAGAGTCTAAAAAGTTTGTTGTTAACTTAAATGATGAGGTTTTGGCATCAGCTGTTTTTACAAAAGATAAGGAGATAATCAAAGAGGATTTTAGGTGATATGGAAATTTACTTATTACTATTTTTTATTCTAATACTGTCTATATTCCTCGGTTTGGAATTAATTTCGAAAATCCCTAGCACACTTCATACACCCTTAATGTCTGGAGCAAATGCAATCAGCGGAATAACTCTTGTTGGTGCTCTGACATTGGACACTGGATCTAACCTTCAATCTGTATTGGCATTTTTTGCAGTCTTATTTGCTTCAATCAATGTGTTTGGCGGGTATTTGGTAACAAATAGAATGTTAAAGATGTTCAAGAAGAAATGATGAGTATAGATTTAAATTTTCTACAACAGATAGGGTATGTTTTTTCTGCCATGCTTTTCATTTTGGGTTTAAAGATGCTGGGCAAAGAAGATACAGCAGTTAAAGGGAATGTAATTTCTGCTTTAGGTATGTTGCTAGCTTTATTGGTTACCTTCGGAAACATCCTTAACCCTGTATTAATTTTTTCAGCAATATTAATTGGTGGAGTAATAGGCTCTCTTTTCGCAATTAGAGTGAAAATGACATCAATCCCGGAAATGGTGGCTTTATTTAATGGTTTTGGTGGTTTATCTTCTTTCTTTTTAGCATGGTCAGAATTTAACGCCTACGCGTCTATAAGCGTAATTTTATTCATAACTTTTCTAACTGTATTTATCGGAGGAGTCACCTTTTCTGGTAGCTTAATTGCCTATTTCAAGTTATCTGAAATTTTTAAAGGCTCAAGTAAAACCGTAAATACGACCTCTAGGTGGCTTTTGGTTGTTTTTTTAGGTTATCTAGCAATAGCTATGCTTCAAGTCTTTTCTGCCTCGTTTGGGTTTTTCGTTTTTGATTTTGAAATCATTAAGCTGGTCTTTTTAGGGCTGCTGGTAATATCACTTTTATCGGGCTTGGCATTCGTTCTGCCAATAGGTGGTGGAGATATGCCTGTTGTAATCTCTTTGCTTAATTCATTGTCTGGCATTGCTGCAGCAATGGCAGGGATTCTTTTATCGAATACTGCACTTATTGTTGCAGGTTGCTTGGTTGGTGCCTCAGGATTAATTCTCACTTTGATCATGGCCAAATCGATGAATCGAACTTTATTCAATATATTTTTTGTAGGATTTTCTGACTCAGGAGCATCTCAAGGTGAAGTTGAAGGAGAAGTTAAGCCTATTTCTGCTGAAGATACTTTTTTAATCTTGGAAGCTGCTTCATCAATACTAGTCGTTCCAGGCTATGGTATGGCAGTGGCTCAAGCCCAACACGTGGTGAAGGAGCTTGGGGATTTGCTTGAAGTCAATAACGCTGAAATATCATATGGCATTCATCCAGTAGCTGGCCGCATGCCTGGACATATGAATGTTCTTTTAGCTGAAGCCAATGTATCCTACGATAATTTATTTGAGCCTAAAGATTTAAACCCAAGAATGGAAACAGTCGATGTTGTCTTAGTCATTGGGGCAAATGATGTGGTTAACCCATCAGCTACTGAGCAGCCAGGCTCTCCTATTTATGGAATGCCAATCATAGAGGCGCATAAAGCTAAAACTGTTATAGTTTTAAAGCGCTCAATGTCCTCTGGTTTTGCGGGCGTGCAAAACCCTCTTTTCTTCAAAGAGAATACACGAATGTTATTTGGAGATGCCAAAGAATCAATAGCTAAATTAGTGGCAGAATTTAAGGGATAGTGGGGATTTCAGCCGATGGCTGTGATAATATATTCCAGTGCAAGAGTTCGCCAAAGAAGTCCTTTCAGTTGATATAAAAGATGAGTTAAAAAAGTCTTATTTGGATTATGCTATGAGCGTAATCATTGGAAGAGCTTTACCAGATGCTAGAGATGGCATGAAACCAGTTCATAGACGAATTCTTTATGCAATGCACAAACTTTCAAACACTTACAATAAGCCTTATAAAAAATCTGCAAGAGTTGTTGGCGATGTAATTGGTAAATATCATCCCCACGGCGATTCAGCAGTTTATGATGCTATCGTTAGAATGACTCAAAACTTCTCATTAAGGTATCCACTGGTTGAAGGTCAAGGCAATTTTGGAAGTATTGATGGTGACTCTGCAGCTGCAATGAGATACACAGAGATCAGAATGGAAAAGATTACTGATCAAATATTAGCTGATATAGAAAAAGAGACAGTAAGTTATTCTCCAAATTACGATGGCTCTGAAGATATTCCTGATGTATTGCCCACTAGAATCCCAAATTTACTTATTAACGGATCGTCAGGAATTGCAGTTGGGATGGCAACAAATATACCCCCTCACAACCTAAATGAAATTCTTGATGCGTGCTTTTATTTGTTGGACAACGAAAACTGTGTCATTGATGATTTATTAAAGATTGTTAAAGGGCCGGATTTTCCTTTGGGGGGAATCATTACAGGCATTGATGGCATAGAGCAGGCTTACAGGACCGGCCAAGGTAAAGTTTATGTCAGAGGCAGAACAGCTTTTGAAACTCTAAAAAATGGAAAAGAAGCAATAATAGTTACAGAGATTCCTTTCATGGTAAACAAGGCAAGGATGCTTGAGAGAATCGCAGAACTTGTAAAAGAGAAGAAACTTGAAGGCATTGGTGAAATAAGAGATGAGTCAGACAAAGACGGAATGAGAGTTGTAATAGAATTGAAGAAGGGAGAAGTGCCGGAAGTAGTTCTTAATAATCTCATCAAAAATTCTCAATTAGAACAGGTATTCGGCATAAATAATGTAGTTCTCGTAGACGGGAGACCAAAACTATGCAATCTACAAGAGCTGCTTGAAATTTTCTTAAAACATCGAAAGGAAGTTATTACAAATAGGTCTTTATATGAATTAAGACAAGCTAAGGATAGAGGCCACATTGTTGAGGGGCTTATAGTCGCAATTGCAAACATTGATGAAGTAATAAATATTATTAAAACTTCACAAAATACAAAAGTCGCAGCAGAAAGATTGTGTGATCAAAACTGGTCTGCGGAAACAATAAAACCACTTCTAGACAAGGTTAATGATCCAGATATTTGCAAGCCTGAAGGCCTAGAAGATGGATTTGGGCTTAATGGCAAAAATTACAAATTATCCATTGTTCAAGCAAAAGCAATCTTAGAATTAAGATTAAGTAGGCTAACGGCACTTGAAACCGATAAGCTAAATGAAGAGTACGAGGAATTAGTTGAACAAATTAAAGAGCTACAAGACATTCTCTCTAATAAAACCAGACTAGTTGCAGTAGTTAAAGAAGAATTGCTAGAAGTTAAAGACGCTTTTGGTGATGAAAGAAGAACTGAAATTATTGAGCGAAGGTTAACTATTGATGATGCTGATTTAATACCCGAAGAAGAGAGGGTATTTACAATTTCAAACAATGGGTTCGTTAAAACACAACAATTGGCTGAGTACAGATCCCAAAGAAGAGGTGGAGTAGGAAAAACTGCATCTGCACTAAGAGATGAAGACTTCATTAAGCAGGTGCTGGTTTTAAATACCCATGTTCAAGTTTTATGTTTTACTACTAAAGGTAAAGTGCATTGGCTTGAAATTTATAAACTACCAGTCATGTCCAGGACAGCTAAAGGTAGACCAATTTCGAATGTTCTTCCTTTAGAGGATGATGAGCAGGTGACTTCATTTTTGCCTGTGGAAGAATACAAAGATGGCCACTTTGTTCTTATGGCAACCAAGAAGGGGGTTGTAAAAAAGACTGCTCTCACTGCTTTTGAAAAGAGGTATGCACCAGGTTTAAGAGCAATCAATTTAGACGAAGGAGACAAACTGATTGGAACTATTATTACTAATGGAAATGATGAGGTTTGTCTTGCATCAAAATCAGGAAAAGCCATCCGTTTTAAAGAGAGCGATGTAAGAGCAATGGGTAGATCAACTCGTGGAGTAAAGGGAATGAATATCTCAAAAGAAGATAAAGTAATCTCAATGATTAAAGTGAATCCTGAATCAAACTTACTAACCGTTAGCGAGAATGGTTATGGAAAGAGAACAAATATTTCAGAATTTAGTGGTCAAAAAAGAGGTGGTAAAGGTGTTATAGCTCTAAATACTTCAACTAGAAATGGAAAAATGGTTTCTGCTGTTCAAGTACTTGATGGCGATGAGGTTATGTTGATTGGCAATAGAGGTACTTTAATTCGTACCCAAGTTGACCAAATAAGCGTCATTGGTAGAAATACTCAGGGCGTAAGAATTGTTTCTATTCGTGAGGGTGAAAAACTTGTTGATGCGGTAGGCTTCAAAGAAAGTCTTGATGAAGAAGAGAGTTCATAATTTTTCTGCAGGTCCAGCCATTCTGCCTGAAGAAGTTCTTGCTGAGATAAAAGAAGAGTTTAATGGTTACCAAGATATTGGCTCAACAATCATTGAAATAAGCCATCGAGATAAAACCTTTCTTGATATTGCAGAAAACGCTGAAAGTTCTGTAAGGAGACTTTTAAATCTAGGTGATGATTATAAAGTTTTGTTCATGCAGGGTGGCGCAACATTGCAGTTTTCGCTAATACCTCTTAATTTCGCTCATAAAAATGCTAGAGCAAGTTATGCAGAAATTGGCTCATGGTCCTCTAAAGCAGCTAAAGAAGCATCAAAGGTTTGTGATTTAGAAATTTGTCATAGCTCAAAAGAAAATGGATTTAATAATATTGAAGACCTATCTGATTGGGTTATTAGCAACAATAGTAAGTTCGTACATTACTGCAAGAATGAAACCATTCAAGGTATTCGAATACCTTATGACCCAAACTTTCAATTACCAACTTTCGTAGATATGAGTTCGTGCTTGTTTTCAGAAGATATAGATGTAACAAAATACGACTTTATTTATGCTTGTGCACAAAAAAACTTTGGACCTTCAGGCATTACATTAATCATTCTAAGGAAAACTCTTCTTGAAAAATGTGATCAAAGCCTTCCTAATATCTTAAGGTACGATATGCATGCTCAAGAAAATTCTATGCTGAATACACCCAATACCTTTGCTTGGTATGTAGCTGGCAAAATGTTTAATTGGTATGAAAAAAACGGTGGGGTTAAAGAAATGGAAAAGAAATCAATTGAGAAATCACAAATTTTGTATGACCTGATCGATTTAGGCGAATTTTATCAAAACCCTGTATTAAAAAGTCAAAGATCTATAAACAATGTAGTCTTTACTATCAAAGACAGTAACTTAGAGCAATTGTTTTTAGATAAGGCTAAGAAATATGATCTTCATTATTTAAAGGGACATAGGTCGGTAGGCGGGATGCGTGCAAGTATCTATAATTCTATGAGCAAAGAATCGGTAGTAGCACTTAGAGATTTTATGCAAGATTTTGAAAAACAGCATGGATGATGAGAAAACATTAGCATTTATACGAGAAGAAATTGATTCAATTGATTCTGAAATAATTGCTTTGCTAGAATCTAGATTCAACCTTACCAAAGAAATTGGTCCAATAAAACGCAGTCTAGATAAAGATTTATTTGATGAAAGTCGAGAAGAAGAAATTCTTAAAAAAATAGATGAACTTGCATTGATCTATCCGAAAGAAGATTTAAAAGAAATATTTAAATTGATAATGAAAACTTCCTTAAACCAACAAAAAATTGATGAATAAAATTCTAGTTGTAGGAGGAGGTTTTATGGGTTATTCGCTTTGTTTAGCCCTTGCTGCAACAGCAGAAAACTCAGAGATTTCAATTGTTGAGCCCAATATAAATAATAGAACCCTAATTCAGAATAAAACCACCAAATTTAACCTTTATGATGACTTGGAAAAAGTATCAGGAGATTTTGATTACGTAATAATTTGTACGCAGATTAAGCAAATCCCTAATATCATCTTGAAAGCTGCTGCGATGTTTTCCAACAAGGCTGTAATTACTGATATTTCAAGCTCGAAGCAGCATCTAAAATCAATTCAATTGCCAAACAACTTTGTCTCATCGCACCCTATATGTGGAAGTGATAAATCTGGTCCTGAATTTGCTGATAGTAAATTATTTGCAAACAAAACTGTTGTTCTAATTAATTCAGAAGCAGGTTATGAAAAAAAATTATCAAAATTTTGGGAATCATTAAAAATGGAGGTAATTTTCATTGAACTTGCCACTCATGATAAAGTATTTGGTTTAGTAAGCCATCTGCCGCATATCATTGCACGAGCATATAAAGAGTCTCTTGATTGTGAAGACATAGATCCAAAACTTTTTGCTGGTAGTGGAAAGGAAATTCAGCGTCTTGGAGCTTCTAATGAAGTTTTATGGAACGAAATTTTTAGTGATAATGCCAAAAATATCAGAGAGGGGCTAGAAAAATTTGAAGTTGCATTGAAAAAAATAAGACAAAAATTAACCTAAGCCTTTATGACACCAATAAGAGTTAAGTCTGCAAAAAACTTTTCTGGCCAAATAGATTTGCCTCTGGATAAATCCATTGCACAAAGAGCATTTATTCTCGGTTTGCCAACAAATAATGGTCTATTTGGAGAAGACATAACGTCTACGAAAAAAGCTGTTTCAGAAAGCAATTCAGATCAAGCTAAAAAAGATTTATTTTTAGGAAATTCAGGCACTGGTATAAGGCTTTTAACAGGTTTTTTATCAGGAATAGGTAAAAGCTTTACGTTGAGCGGCGATAAGTCCTTAAATTCTAGACCAATGGCTAGAATTGCTGATCCGCTAAACTTAATGGGCGCCAATATTTCGCTAACTAATGGAAAGGCCCCCATAGAAATAAATCCGGCAAGATTGAAAGATGAGTTCTCTTATGTCATGCCAGTTGCAAGTGCACAACTTAAAAGTTCATTATTGTTAGCAGCATTAAATGCTAGGACAAAGATAGAAATTTTAGAGCCCACTGAAACGAGAAACCATACTGAGTTAATGCTTTTACATTTAGAAGCAGGCTTAAAAATAGAAAAAACCGATAAAGGAAACTTAATTAGCTTAGATGGAGCCAAAGGTTATAAAGAAAAACCTATTTTTGTCCCAGGTGATTTTTCATCAGCATCTTTTTTTATAGCACTTGGTTTACTTGCCCCTGACTCAAAACTTTTCATTCCTAATGTGGGGCTTAATTCAACAAGGATTGCATTTTTACAACTTCTTAAAGAGATGGAAGCACAAATAGAAATAAAAAATAAACGCATTAAGAACCGTGAACT
This sequence comes from SAR86 cluster bacterium, assembly GCA_016779525.1. Lineage (GTDB taxonomy): Bacteria > Pseudomonadota > Gammaproteobacteria > Magnimaribacterales > TMED112 > TMED112. Next base: position 23,210 of record JADHNL010000001.1, read on the forward strand.
TATGGCTGATTTAGTAGTGCAAAGCAGCAAAATAAACCTAAAGTCAGTTCCTAATTATTTAGTGCCTAACTTAATTGATGAAATTCCAATTTTATCTGTTATCGCAGCTTTTTCCGATGGCAAGCTTAAATTGGAGGGCATTGGTGAGCTTAGAGTCAAAGAATCAAATAGATTAGAAGCCATTCAAGAAATCCTCAGCACATTAGGAGTGGAGTATTATCAAGAGAATGACAGTTTGGAAATAACTGGTGCAGGAAAGCATTTCACTTTTGATGGGGGCTCATTTAATTCATTTGGAGATCACAGAATAGCAATGTGTGCAGCAATTTCAGCTGTCCGGAGTACAGGTGAAGTTCTTATCGATGATATAGAAAGTATTGTAACATCGTTCCCCAATTTTTTTAGCAATTTAGAGCGCCTAGGGTTTAAACTGATAAATTTATGATTCCAATAGTTGCAATTGATGGCCCATCAGGCTCTGGCAAAGGGACAATAGCAAAGCTGCTAGCCCTAGATTTAGGATGGAACTATCTTGACAGTGGTTTAATTTACAGGTGCTATGCTTATTTATCTAAAAACAAAATCAACAATATAAAAGAAGAAATTTTATTTATAAAGCATGAATTTGATTCCAAACACGAAAAGATCTTGTATAAAGACAAGAATATCACTGCTGACATAAGAAGCGCAGAAATATCAATGTTATCATCGGAAATTTCTCAACAGCAGCAAGTAAGAGACGATTTATTTAAAATACAAAAAGCATATTTAAAGGAGCCAGGATTGGTTGCAGAAGGCAGAGATATGTCATCACGGTTATTCCCTGAGTCCAAGGTGCAAATATTCTTAACAGCAAGCTTGGAAGAAAGATTAAAGAGACGCTTAAATCAGTTGAGAAATCACGGACAAAAGGTTAATATCTCAAAACTCAAAGATGAGTTAACTCTTAGAGATCAAAGAGACAGTCTAAGAAAAGAGTCTCCACTGATCAAAACAGTTAATTCAATTACGGTCGACAATACCAATGAGACTGTGGAAGAGACTTTGGACCTAATTAAAAATATTATTAATGAAAGATACTGAAAACACATTACAACAACTGCTAGATAAAAGTTTTGAAAGCTTTGACCTTGTGCAAGGCTCGCTGGTGAAAGCAAATGTTCTACAAATAGGAAAAAAATGGGTCACATTGGACATAGGTTTTAAATCTGATGGACTAGTGCCAATTGAGGAATTTGAAAATCATGCAAATGAAGTCCAAGTTGCTGAGGGTGATGAAGTTGAAGTCATCTTAGATGCCTTAGACGATGGTTTTGGTGAAATTAGACTTTCTAGAGAAAAAGCAAGAAAACAAGAAACTTGGGATAGCTTAGAAAAATCACACTCTGAAGGAACCTATGTTGAGGGTAAAGTTGTAAACAAAGTTAAAGGTGGGTTCACTGTCTTTGTTGATGTTGTTAAAGCATTCTTGCCTGGCTCATTAGTAGACCCAAAGGGAGGGAAAGATTACCCAGACCTTTCTGGTCAAACTCTTGAGTTCAAAGTAATGAAATTTGATAAGAAAAGAACAAATATTGTTCTTTCGAGAAAAGCTGTTTTACAAGAACAAAACTCTGAAGAAAGAGAAAGGTTGTTAGAAGTAATCAAAGAAGGTGAAAAAATTGAAGGAACAATTAAAAATTTAACTGATTATGGTGCATTTGTTGACCTGGGTGGCCTTGACGGGCTGTTGCATATCACAGATCTTTCATGGAAAAGGGTCATGCATCCAAAAGAAGTCCTGAATGTTGGAGATAAAATGGAATTTTTGGTTCTATCCTTTGATCAAGAAAAAATGAGAGTTTCATTGGGGCTCAAGCAACTGGCTGACGATCCATGGAAAGATATCGAAAGCAAGTATCACGTTGGGCAAATAGTTGAAGGTGAAGTGGCTTTAACTACAGATTATGGTTGTTTTGTAAAACTAGATGAGGATATTGAGGGTCTGGTACATATAACTGATTTAGATTGGAAAAATAAGAATATCAATCCATCTTCAATTCTAAGTAAGGGTGATAGCATAACAGTTAAAATTATGGAGATTGATCTTGAAGAAAGAAAAGTCTCTTTAAGCAAAAAGCATACCACTGAAAACCCTTGGAAAGATTTTGAAGATAAGCATAACCCTGGAGATATTCTTGAAAATATGAATATTAAGTCCGTAACTGACTTCGGAATTTTTGTTGAGCTTGATGGGGATATAGATGGGTTAATTCATCACTCTGAAATAGCTGTTGGACCAGAAGAAATTCAAGAAAAATACAAAGCAGGCGATCAGATTACGGTTTCAATTTCTGGAATGGATTCAGAAAGAGAAAGGATTTCACTATCTTTGGTTTCATAGAAAAAACCTCAAACATTTTTTACAATTGCCAGTATGTCTGATAAGAGGCTAATTGTTGCACTTGATTATAGCGATATTAAAGATGTAAAAGCTTTAATCTCAAACTTAAATCCAAATAGATGCATGGTGAAAGTGGGTCTACAGCTTTATCTGTCACAAAGATTGAGTATTTTAGACTTACTCTCAAATGCTGGATTTGATATTTTCTTAGATCTCAAATTGCATGACATTCCTAATACAGTGAGCAAAGCATTAAGTGAGATTGAAAAATTTAATGTTTTTATGACTACTATTCATTTGCAGGGAGGCAAAGAAATGATAGAAGCGGCATTATCTTCTGTAAAATCAACAAAAATAATTGGGGTAACATTGCTTACCAGTTTAAATGAAAGCAATATTCAAAGCTTATACGCATCAGCTTTTTCAGATCAATTTTCGAGGTTAATTAGCTTAGCGAATGATACAAAGATTGATGGGTTAGTTTGCAGTGCTAATGAGCTTAATCAACTACATGAATATCAAGGTTTAAAGGTTGTTCCTGGCATTAGAAATAAGATTTTAAATGATGACCAAAAGCGAACAATGACATCTATGGAAGCATATAATCTTGGGGCAGATTATATAGTTGTGGGTAGACCGATAACGCAGTCAGAAAATATCGAGGAAGCGATTAAAGAATATGAATCTAAATGATTTAAGAGCAAACATTGATGCATACTCACAGAACTATTTAAAGTCTGAAGGCAAACTAGCGGGATGTAATTTTGATTTTAAAGATCAAAAGATACCTGAAGAATTCTATTCAGACTTCATACAGCTAGCAAAAACACAAAAAATCCATGAACAATTTTCTGGAATATACAAAGGTGATGTTGTAAATGTTACTGAAGGTCGATCGGTCACACACTTCAACTACAGAATGCCAAGCATTTCTGGTGATTACGAACATCATCAAAAAAAATTAATTTCTATTTCCAAAAAAATAAGAGAAGCTGGCTACGAAAAAATAGTTTTTTTTGGCATTGGAGGTTCTCAGTTGGGCCCTGCATTTGTCGGGGAAGCCCTAGTAGATAACTTTTATGATAAAGCCTGCTTAATTACTGGAAGCGACCCAGATGAATTTACAGATAAGCTGGAAGGAGTAGATTTAAATAAATCATGTTTTATAGTTGCATCAAAGTCATTCAGCACTTTAGAAACTTTAAATTCATTTGAAAAAGTCACCAATAAAAAATTCCTTAGTAACACTTATGCGGTAACTGCAGCACCTCGATTAGCTGAGGATTACGGCATTCACAAGGATAATATAGTAAGTTTTGATATCAATGTTGGTGGACGATTTTCGATTTGGTCACCAATATCAATTTTGTTATCTATTTTTTTAGGAGAGGATGCCTACAAAGAATTTTTAGATGGAGGTCATTTAATTGATCTTGAATTATTGAAAAACAAATATAAAAGTCTAGTCTTCAATTTGTCATGCCAGGATATATTCCATAACAACATCCTTGGGAACCAAACTAGCGTTTTACTTAATTATGATTGGAAGTTGAGAAATTTTTCACGCTACGCCCAACAGCTTGAGATGGAATCAAATGGCAAATCTGTTGATATTAATGGAAATGAGAGTCTGATGGACACTAACTCTATTATTTGGGGAGGTTACGGCCCAGAATCACAACATTCATTTTATCAGTTACTGTATCAGGGCACTAAAGATTTTAATATTTACTTAATTGCTCAAAAAAACGCTGAGAAACTGAATTACATGCAATTTCTTGGACAAAAACAATCGCTTGTTGAGGGGGCAGATAAAGACCTTGAAAGTTATAGGCAAACAAAAATACGTCGCCTTACCTCAGTAGTGCTTGATCAAATATCTCCAAGATCAGTTGGTGCTTTAATGGCAATTTGGGAAAATAAAACAATCTTAAACAGTCTAATATGGAACATAAATGCATTTGATCAGTGGGGAGTAGAGCTTGGCAAGCTCAACACAAAAAAATTCTCCGGTGAAAGCTAGTATTAAAGAAAAAGTAAAATCATTTCCCCAAAAGCCAGGAGTGTATAGATTTTATGATTCTAATTCGCTCTTATATATTGGCAAAGCAAAGAATCTTCGAAAAAGAGCAAGCTCATACTTCACCAAAACAATTAAAGAGTATAAGACTGCAAAATTAATCGATAGAATTGTCGACGCAGACTTTCTTATAACTAAAAATGAAACCGAAGCATTATTGCTAGAGCAAAATTTAATCAAATCAAATCAACCAAGATTTAATATTTTACTTCGTGATGATAAAACATTTCCTTACATAGAGATAAATGAAAAGCATGACTTCCCTCAAATCTTATTTAAAAGGACCACAAAAGCATCAAAAGAGCTTTATGGACCATTTACTAGTGCAAAAGGCACTAGATTAGCAATTTCTGAGTTACAAAATATATTTAAGCTCAGGACCTGCAATGATGTATTTTTTTCAAATCGCTCTCGCCCGTGCTTGCAATATCAGATTGGCAAGTGCTCTGCACCATGTGTGGACAAGATTTCGCAAAGTGATTACCTAGAAGATATTAATAATACCAAAAAAGTCCTTAAAGGAAATTTTTCAGAAATCATTAAAGATCTTAAATCATCGATGAAAAAATTTTCAAATCAACAAGCTTTTGAGAAAGCAGGAGAAATAAAAACACGAATTGAGATGCTAAGACGCATTGAGGAAACTCAAATTATCTTCTCAGGCGGCGACCAAACAAAAGTTTTAGGTATGGCTACTGTGGAAAATGATGTTAGCTTTGTAGTTATTGATATAGAAAAAAATGCCTTCTCAAACATTAAGAGATACTCCTTTAAAAATCAGCTCAACAAAAGTAATGATGATTTATTTGAAGAATTTTTAAGTAGGCTGATCTTAGCAAGCCCTAAAATAAAAGAGATCATTTCTATCAAGGAGCATTTGGGATCACCTTTTTTCCCACATATTAAATTTACGACACCTGCAAATGGTAGTAAAAAAAAGTGGTGCGATATGGCTGATAGAAATGCAAGAGAATTCTTAGGCCTTAAACTTCAAAAAGCAAATAAATACTTACTGAGCATAGATTATCTGAAGAACAAAATAGGTTTAACAGACAACATAAACATTGTTGGTTTCGATGTAAGTGGTGGAGTTGGAGATATTCAGACCGTTTCTTGTGTTTTTTTTAACGAGCATGGGCCAGACAAATCTAGGTATAGATTTTTTAATGTACCCAATAAGCATTCTGAATCAGATATTTCTGCATTGGTTTATGGTATTGATAAATACTTAAAAAATAATTTTGACATTTCAGTAGTGCTAATTGATGGAGGTAAGACGCACCTGAATGCTATAAAAACCTCCATTGATCTAGAAAAAGTTAAGTTTGTTTCACTGGGCAAAGGCGAGAAGAGAAAATACGGTATAGAAAATCTATTTTATGACAATCAGAAAGTTGAGTTCAGAAAAGACGATAGCATGTCAAAATTATTTTTAGATGTTAGAGATGAAGCTCATCGATTTGCTATAAAGAACTTCAGATCAATAAAAAGAAAAAACCTTACTAAGCATTACTTGCAAGATCTTAAAGGTGTTGGACCCAAAACTATCGATAAGATATACAAGGAATTTGGTAGTATCAAGATTCTTGCAAAAATCACAGCAGAACAATTTTCACAGAAATGTGGACTCAGCGAATCAATGTGTAAAAATATTCAAAGAAAGGTGAAAGAAATATATAATTAACCAATGCATTCAAGGTTTCATTTAGCCATTAAGGTCACAGACCTTCCGATAGCAAAACGTTTTTATTGCGATATCTTGGGCTGTGAAGCAGGTAGAGCAGAAGACGATTGGCAAGATATAAATTTTTTTGGCAATGAGCTGACATTGCACGAATGCAGTGACTATGTACCAAACAAAAATATTGAGGGCAAAATCGTTGATATGTGTGATATCCCTGTACCTCACTTTGGCATTCATCTTTCTGAATCAGATTTTTTAAATCTTAAACAAAGAGTGCAGCAGCACAATGATGTAAAGGTCTTGCTGGAGCCCTTTGTTAGATTTGAAGGCAGACCTCCTGAGCAAGAGACCATGTTTCTCAGTGATCCATTTAACTATGTAATTGAAGTCAAGTGCATGAAAAACCCTGAAACACTTTGGGATCTTAGCTCTTGATTAAATTAAATATTCCTTTAATATCACCATTCTATGACATTCGATAATCACACCTCTAAGCGTTCATGATTCGCTTTTTATCTACTCCACAAAAATTTTGAGACCACAAAGAAGAAAGAGACCTCCTCAGCCTCCTGTAAACAAATTTATGAAAGCAGAAAGGCTGACTGTAATTTCTGAAACAGGTGAAAAGCTAGGTGAATTTTCTAAGTTTGAGGCAATTAACATTGCTGAGGATAAAGGCTTGGATATTCTTCAGATAACTTTTGATAAAGAGCCTTGTGTAGCAAAGATTATTGATTATGGAAAGTATAAATTTGATCAAAAGAAGAAAGCTTCTCTGGCCAAAAAAAATCAAAAAAGACTTGAGCAGAAAGAAATAAAAATGAGACCAAATATTGGTAAAGGGGATATTGAGGTCAAACTTAACAAAATAAAAGGATTTTTGGATAAGAAAGCCAATGTGAAAGTTACTGTCATGTTCAGAGGGAGAGAGCTTGGAAATACAAGTTTTGGCAAAACTTTACTTGACAGCATCATCAAAGAAACCGAAGATATTGCTTCAATTTTAGTAGAGCCAAAGTTTGAAAATAGAGCTTATAGTATGATGTTGGCTCCAAAAAAGACAAAATGAGTAAATTAAAAAATCACTCTAGCGCTAAAAAGAGGTTTAAAGCAACGGGATCAGGCCTTAAAATGAGGTCTGCTGGCAGGAATCATATTCTATCAAAGCATAAGACCAAGAAAAAAAGACATGCTCGAGGTACTTCTAACTTAGAAGGAGCAAACTTAAAATTAGTTAATAAATTATTGGAGGCATAGAATGCCAAGAACAACTAAAGGAAACTTAGCAGCAAAAAAACACAAGGCAGTCCTAGCAAGAACAAAAGGGCATTATGGAGCTAGATCGAGACTTTTTAAAACAGCCAAGCAATCCTTAATTAAATCATTGCAATATGCTTACAGAGACAGAAAAAATAGAAAAAGAGACTTTAGGAGGCTTTGGATTATAAGAATCAATGCCGAAGTCAGAAACTTAGGATATTCTTATTCCAAATTCATAAATGGTCTCAACCAGAAAGGCATTGAGCTTGACAGAAAGATGTTGTCGGAGTTAGCTATACAGGATAAAGCAACTTTTGAAAAAGTTGTGAAAGCTGCTATAGATTAATGACGGCACCGAAAGATATTTTTTTCCCACCATTGAACCGTGAAATTGGTTCAAGGCATCCCATTAATCAGGTTAAATCTGAATTGACTGAACTCTTAACTTCGTTTGGATTCTCTGTAGCTGAGGGTCCTGAGGTTGAGTCCGAAGAGTACAATTTTGACAAACTAAATATACCAGCAACACATCCAGCGCGTGAGATGCATGACACATTTTATGTCAACAATAAAACCCAAGTATTGCGTACTCATACTTCACCAGTTCAGGTTAGAACTATGTTATCGAGCAAACCGCCTATAGCTGTAGTTTCACCAGGCAAAGTCTATCGTAAAGACGATGATGCCACCCACTTACCAATGTTTCATCAGATTGAGGGATTGTATGTGGATGAGAATGTCAATTTTGCGCACCTTAAAGACTTAATTTTTAAGATTTGCCATTCATTGTTCGGTGAAGAAGCACAACTACGTTTTCGACCATCTTATTTTCCATTTACTGAGCCATCAGCAGAGGTTGATGTATTGTTTGGTGATAAGTGGTTAGAAATTCTTGGATGCGGCGTGGTCAATCCGAAAGTTTTAGAAAATTGTAACATCGATTCAAACCAATATTCTGGTTTAGCTTTCGGTTTAGGTATTGAAAGAATTGCCATGCTCAAATACGAAGTCAAAGATATTAGGGATTTTTATAAGTCGAACCTCGATTTCTTGAGGCAATTTAAATGAAAATAGTTTATTCACATCTGCTCAGCCTTTTAGAGCAACAACCAAAACTTAAGGAGCTATCAGATCTACTTTATCAATTAGGACATGAACATGAAATCGATGGTGAGGTACTGGATATGGAAATCACCCCAAATCGTGGTGACTGCTTATCGCTTAAAGGTTTAGCACGTGACCTGAATTACTTCTATCAAGCCAAAGAGCTTCCAAAAAGTTCAATGACTTTACCAGCACTTGCACTGCAATTTGATAATAAAGCTCAAGATTTGTGCCCAAATATATCTTTTATGCAGATTGAAATCGAGCAAGTGCCAAGCAAATACGAGCCTTACTTGGAAGCTTATTTCACAGACTTAGGCATCAATAAAAATAATTTTTTTACTGACATTTCCAATTATTTGGCCTATGAATCTGGCCAACCAACACACTGTTTTGATCAGAGCACCATACGTGGTCATTTTGCTCTAGAAAAGAAAGAGCTTAAAACAAAGTTTAAGACCTTATTAGGCACTGAGATCGAACTGACCAATGAAAATTTGGTCTTCACATTAGACAATGACCCGATTAGTTTGGCGGGTGTAATGGGCGGGGCCAGAACAGCTTGTTCAGCGAACACAACAAAAGTATTGGTAGAGTGTGCCTACTTTCAGCCTCAAGAAATTTTGGGCAAAGCTAGAAAATACAACCTAAGCTCAGATGCGGCTTATAAATTTGAACGAGGTGTGGATTACCTTTGCCAAGAAGGTGTCTTACGCAGATTTCTGCAAATTGTCTCTGATCATACGAAGGTTAAGTCTGTGTCACTTTATGGTGAGCAAAGCAAAACAGCATTGGCAGAGGTGCCTTATGATAGTGAAAAACTCAATGCAGTAGTTGGTATAAATTTTACAGAGAAAGAGCAATTAGGTTATTTAAGCGCTTTGGGCTTTCAATCTGGCAAGAACATGACGGTGCCTGCGCATAGGTCTGATGTCGATCAGCTTAATGATTTGGCAGAGGAAGTTACCAGAATGATTGGCTATGATAATATTCCGTCTCAAGTTTTAGCATTGCCTGTCATGGCAAAAAAACAAAAGAGATCTTTTGAAGAACTAGTTGGTAATTATTTAGTTAATCAAGGTTGTTTTGAGGTCATCAACAATCCATTTACCGATTTTGAGGGCAAAGAGGCTATTCCGGTAGATAATCCCTTGGACAAACAGCGAGCAATGCTACGCACCTGCCTAATGAATTCGATTAGAACCAATATTGCCTATAACCAGAATAGACAGAAAGATTCCATTAAGTTTTTTGAGTTTTCAGATATTTATAAAACTTCTGGGAGCGAACGACGCCTTGCTTTGGCCATATCAGGTCGCGTCAATAAAAATGCTGCAGAATTTAATGCTCAATTGGATTACGCATATCTTAAGGGTTTAGTTAACAGTATTTGTAGTGATATTTTGAAAGTGCAACCAACTTATGAGCTTACCAATAAGAGAGGTTACGATTTTTATGAATCTTTATCCTTAAATGGCATCAAGTTAGGAGGTCTTGGCAAAATCAGCAAAGACACCATTAACTCCAAAGTCAAAACACCAGTGTTTGCTTGTGAACTAACCACCGATAATCTAGCAGTGCCAGATAATCAATTAACGCCAACATCAGATTTTCCTGCTTCTTACCGTGATCTATCCTTTAGTTTAAGTGATCTAGATAAAGTTGAGACATTAACAAAGCTGGTTAATGATGCTACCAATGGCAATGATCTCTTAACTGAAAGTTTTATTTTTGATTTCTTTCAAAACAAAAAATTAAACATCTTAAAACTTGGTTTTAGATTCAAGTTTCAAGCTGAAGATAAAAGCTTAACAGATGAGGAAATCGATCAAATCATGGATAAGCTCATTAGTGACTCGTTGGCAGTAGATGGCATCTCTATTGAGGGTTTGTGATGTCTTATATTTTTACGTCTGAATCAGTTTCAGCTGGGCATCCTGATAAAATTTGCGATCAAATTTCTGATGCTGTCTTGGATGCTTGCCTGATGCAAGATAAAAACTCTAGAGTTGCCTGCGAAGTCATGGTCAAAAACAACAATATGATTTTAGGAGGTGAAATTACCACCGCTTCTGATATAGATTACGAAAAGATTGCGCGCAATGTTGTTAAAGAGATTGGTTACGATGATCAAGAACTTGGTTTTAGTTACGATACCTTTACGTTTACTAATTATATTTCTGAACAAAGCCAGGATATTAGTCAAGGCATTACACATGGCAAAAAACTTGGATCTGGAGATCAAGGCATTATGTTTGGATATGCTTGTCGTGAGACGCCGGAGTTGATGCCTCTACCTATTTCCTTGGCGCACAGGCTCACGTTAAAACATGAAGTACTACGTCAAGATAAGAACTATGGGTTAAGGCCAGATGCTAAATCTCAAGTTTCTGTTGAATACAGTGATGATTACCAACCCCAAAGAATAGATTCCGTAGTTTTTTCTAGTCAGCATGATCCAGCTTTATCGTTAGCACAATTACGAGAACTTATAAAAGAGGAAATTATCATTAAAACACTTCCTCAAGACTTTATAGATAGTAAAACCAAATTTTTTATTAATCCAGCTGGACGTTTTGAAATCGGCGGACCCGTTGGTGACTGTGGCTTAACTGGCCGCAAGATTATTGTGGATACCTATGGAGGTATGGCTCGTCATGGTGGTGGAGCTTTTTCGGGGAAAGATCCCTCAAAGGTTGATCGCTCAGCTGCCTATGCATTGCGCAGAGTGGCAAAATCATTGGTAGATGCAGATCTTTGCAAATATTGTGAAGTTCAGGCATCGTATGCAATCGGCGTTTGTGAGCCAGTTTCTATATTCATTAATACTTTTGAATCTGAAACTTTAAGCCTTAAGGAAATTGAGCAATTGGTAAAATCAAATTTTGATTTAACACCAAGTGGAATTATAAATGATCTCAATCTACTTGAACCTATTTACAAAAAAACAACCAACTACGGACACTTTGGTCGGGAAAACCAAGGCTTTCTCTGGGAAAAGCCAATTAAATTAGTTTAAAATTAACACATGAAAATTACAGTTGTAAGCGGCGGTTTTGACCCAATTCACTCAGGACATATATCTTATATAAAATCTGCTAAAGCATATGGAGACTACTTAATAATTGCTTTGAATAGTGATCAGTGGTTGGTGAATAAAAAAGGTAAAGCCTTTATGCCTTTTGAGGAAAGAAAATCTGTCCTAGAAAATCTAAAAGAAGTGGATGAAGTAATTGGCTTTGATGACGATGATCTTGGCAGCGCAACTCAGGCTTTAGTAAAAATCAAAAATATGTACCCCGAAAGTGAAATAAATTTCTGTAACGGTGGCGATAGAGGCAAAGACAACATCCCTGAAATGAAAGTTGATGGAGTGAATTTTATTTTTAGTGTTGGAGGAGACGATAAAAAAAATTCTAGTAGCTGGATACTAAAAAACTGGCAGTATGATGGCGAAGACAGGGTATGGGGTAATTTTTATAATCTATTTGAGTCTGAGGGTATTAAGGTAAAAGAGCTTATAGTAAAACCTGGAAAAGGCATGAGCCTGCAAAAGCATTTTAAAAGAAGCGAAATATGGTTAGTCTCTGAGGGTCAGTGTGTTGTTAATTATTCAAAAGAATCCCCTGAAAGCACTAAAGAAATAAAGCTTTCTAAGTTTGATCAACTTACGGTTGAGCTGGGTGACTGGCATCAGATAACTAATCCATTTGAAGAGACTTGTAAGATTATTGAAATACAGTACGGCGAAGAGACTGAAGAAGATGATATTGAAAGATATTCTTATTATAAAGACTGATGCCAGATTTTAAGGTAAAAGATATTAGTCTTGCTGAATTTGGCAGACAAGAAATTTTATTGGCTCAAGATGAAATGCCGGCGCTTATGGCATTGAGAGCAAAGTACAAAGATGAGCAGCCCCTAAAAGGCGCAAAAATTATGGGCTGCATTCATATGACTATCCAAACTGCAGTTCTTATTGAAACACTCATTGATTTGGGTGCTGAGGTGAGATGGTCATCATGCAATATTTTTTCCACACAAGATCATGCCGCCGCCGCTATCGCTGACAAAGGCATCGCAGTTTTTGCTTGGAAAGGGGAGACGGAAGAAGAGTATGAGTGGTGTCTTGATCAAACAATCAACAAAGATGGAAAGCCTTGGGATGCTAATATGATTTTAGATGATGGCGGTGACTTGACAGTAAAGGTTCATAAAGAATATCCAGAGATGTTAGATCTTATTCATGGTATCTCTGAAGAAACAACAACTGGCGTTAAACGTTTAAAGGAAATGTTAGCAAATGGAGATTTAAAAGTTCCAGCAATTAATGTCAATGACTCAATCACCAAATCAAAAAATGATAACAAGTATGGCTGTCGTCACGGACTTGATGATGCTATTAAACGTGGGACTGATATGCTGCTTTCAGGAAAGAAAGCATTAGTTATTGGTTATGGTGATGTAGGCAAAGGGTCGGCAGATGCACTTAATCAGCAAAAAATGATAGTAGACATTACTGAAGTAGATCCAATCTGTGCAATGCAGGCTTGTTTTGATGGTTTTTCAGTAGTGTCACCATATAGGGATGGCAAAGTATCAGATTCTGGATCTAATGTTGATAAAGAGCTCCTCAAAAAATACGATCTTATCGTAACAACAACAGGAAACATTAACGTTTTAGATAGATATATGCTTGATTGTTTAAAATCTGGTTGTGTCATATGTAATATTGGGCATTTTGATAATGAAATTGATATTAAGTACTTAAGAACTTTTAATTGGTATGAGGTGAAACCTGGCGTTCACAAAATTCAAAGAGGTGAAGGTAGTTATTTATTATTATTAGGTGAGGGCCGGCTTGTAAATCTTGCTTTAGCAACAGGTCATCCAAGCAGAGTTATGGATGGATCATTCTGTAATCAAGTTCTTGCCCAAATTTTCTTATTTAAAGAGGGCTTTGCTCATAAAAAAAATAAAGACAAAAAGCTTTATGTAAAAGTTTTACCTAAAAAATTAGATGAAGAGGTGGCCAGACTTATGGTTGAGGGGTTTGGAGGGACAATTACCCAACTTACCAATGAACAGGCCAATTATATATCAGTCGGAAAAAATGGACCTTTTAAAAATGATGATTACTCATATTGAATATTCATATAATTAATTAAATTTTTTATGGCTTTAAATGCCCGATAGCTCACTGTAAATGCCAAAAATTTTTGATAAGTGTTAAATTAATACCATATTCAACTTAAATCAAAAAAATTAGAATGAAAAAATATAGTTGCCTTGCAGATCAGGTACATACTCTTGGTGATTATTTAATTAGACCTGTTCAAAATGAAGAAATAAATCAAATTAGGCTCTGGAGAAATGAGCAGATAGAAGTTTTAAGACAAGACAAACTCATCAATAAATCAATGCAAATAGATTATTTCAAGAGAAAAATATGGCCACAGTATAAAAAAGACAAGCCAGAACAAATCTTGCTATCTATTTATAAAAATAAAATTTTTATAGGCTATGGAGGTCTAGTTTATATCAATTGGGATAATTTATCGGCAGAGGTGTCATTCTTATTGTGTACAGAAAGAATGAGCAAGCATGAACTGTATTCAAAAGATTTCAAAAGCTTTTTAACACTAATAAAATACCTAGCAACCAAAGAGCTTAATCTAAATTATTTAACATCCGAAACTTATGTTTTCAGAAAAAAACATATAGAGATTTTAGAAAATGCATCATTTGAAGCTTATGGAGCAAAAGAAAATACGTTATCAATGCAAAATAAAAAGTATGATTCAATATTGCATAAATGTAATCTTCAAATAAACACAAAATAAAATGCAAGAAAACACAATAGATTGGATAAAGCATCACTTTAAACAGGTAGAAGCCATTTTTTTCGACTTTGATAATACTTTGGTTGATGAAAATTATTCAGTCAAAAATAGGTGGGATGTAATACTTGCCAAATATCAGAACATAACTAATAACAACAAGCTAAGAGAAACCTTTTTTAAAATTTATAAAGATAAGGGCCAAGATTATAAGTATCATGTTGACGATGCACTCGATTGTTTAAATATTAGCAAGAAATATAAAAAGAGTATTATTGATGAATTTCTTTGCCAGACATCTACTGATGAATCTGTTTATCCCTATGCAGAAGAAGTGTTAGAAGTGCTTTCAAACATGCATTTAAAATTAGCAATGTTTACAAATGGTTTAAAAAAAAATCAGGAACATAGGATTAAAATTTCTGGTATCTCAGACTTTTTTAAATACATTCAGTATGGTGACACATATAAGCTTAAGCCAGACCTAAATAGCTTCATGATGGTTTCTAAGGAGCTTAACTTATCTAACAAAAGAAAGTTTATAATGATAGGCGACAGCTATAATGACGATTTTTTAGGGGCAAAAAGATGTGGTGCTGAATGTATTTTGATAAATTCAGAAATAAAAAATAATTTTTCAAGTCCTGTATATTCTTCTTTAAAAGAGCTTTATGAGGATTTAAAACAAATATGAGCAAATGTAAAAAAGATATGAAAGATGGAATATTAATAATCGGAGGAGGTCTTTTACAAATACCTGCCTTAATAAAAGCACATGAGCTAGGGCTTACAACACATTTAACTGATATTAATAGCAAATGTGCTGCAAGAGATTATTGTGATTATTTCTATGAAGTGGATATAAATGATTACGAGAAAACAGCAGATCTTGCTGTTAATCTGGTAACTCAAAATAAAATATCAGGAGTATATACACAAGGAACAGATGCAGAATACACTGTTGCATATGCTGCTGAGAAAGCAAAGCTTTTTACAATTGGAGCTACCACTGCAAGAAAATCAAAGAATAAAGCCCTCATGAGAGACGCATTATCTGAGGCTGGTGTAGAAAATGTTAAATATAAAAAAATTAGTTGTTTTGATGAGTGTTTAAATGCTGCTGAGGAAGTTGGTTACCCTCTTTATATGAAACCAACTGATAACTCTGCATCAAGAGGAATATCAAGGGTAAGCAATGCCAAAGAATTAAAAGATGCTTATGATTTTGCTGAAAAAAACCTTTTAAATGAATCTGATATTTTATTAGAAGCTGAAATCATAGGAACTGAGCATAGTGTTGATTGTGTCATGTTTAATGGAATTCTTTATCCAGCAGGAATATCAGATCGTGTATTTCTTGAAAAAAATATATTTGCTGTTCAAACAGAGTCTATTACCCCCTCACTTTTGCCCTCAAAAATTCAAAAAGAAATGTATGAAAAGATGGAAATGGCAGCTGATGCAATTGGCATAAGATTTGGAGCTTTTAAAGGTGATCTTGTGGTTGATAGCAATAATAACGTTAGAATTATTGAAATCACTGCTAGAACTTCTGGTGGTTTTGACTCTCAATATAGAAAACCTTTGTCGTTTGGTATAGATATATTAAAAGCAACAATTGACATTTCTATGGGAAAAAAACTTGATGTTCTTGATTTAATACCTAAGCATTTCTATAGATCTAAGACATATAGTCTTATGCCTCAACCAGGCAAGATAACTTCAATTGAGGGTCTTGAAGAGGCAAGAAAAATTGAAGGAGTTTATAAAATATTCATGACAAAAAATATTGGAGATATAATTCCTGAATATAAAGATTGTTCCATAAGGACAAATTTCATTACTATTTGTGCAAAAGACTCAGAAACATTAAGAAAAATTCAAGAGCAAGTTCACAAGACATTTAAAATAAAGACCTCTCAAGATTAAGCATATATTTTGCACATCAAATAATTTATAATTCTCAGAAATTCAATGAAAAAGCTTAGTACAGGTATTAATGGTTTTGGAAGATTTGGTCTTCATTTATTGAAGTATTGGCTTGAAAGAAGTGAAGATGCAAATTTTAAGATAGATTTTATTAACGATGATTTCCTTAGTCAAAATAAACTTCTAGACATTATCAAAAATGACAAATATGTAACCTTCAACAAATATAAAATAAAATTAATAAGTAAAAATTATCTATCGATACTCAAGCCCTCAGGTGAGAGTTTTAAGATTCAAATTACAAATTCAACACCTGATGATATCCAATGGCTTGGAAAGCCAGATATTTTCCTTGAATGTTCAGGAAAAAGAACAGTTTCTAAAGAAAATGAACAGTTGATCAAGGGCAATACAAAACTCATTGTTATATCAGCTACATCTTGGGATATACCAAAAACACTTGTTTATGGCTTCAACCATAATGATTATTCAAAAGACGATAAACAGGTTTCGTATGGCTCATGTACGGTGAATGCATACGTGCCTCTTGCAAATTATATGTACAAAAAATATAAATATACAAATAGTGATGTTAATGTTGTGCATAATGTAGCAGAGCATAAATTAGAAGACACCCTTATACGAAAATTTTGCACGTTAGAAAAATCAGCTCAACAATTCTTCAATCACCTAAATGATAATAACTTTATTGTGAATTACACAGTTGTTCCATACACAGGTGTTTCAATGATTGATTTTAGATTTCATATTCCAGATGGAATAAATATTGATGACTTTTTAGAAGAGTTCTCAAATGAAATTACAGTTGGTTCATTAAAAGGCTTGTATGGTATGAATGAAACTGACATAGGACCTGAAGTACATAATTGCACAACATTTAGCACAGTATTTATTAAAGAGAATATTAAGGTTGTTGGTGATTCTCTTTATATGCATGGTTATTTTGACACAGAAAATTCCGTAAACAGGTACTATGATCTCGTTAACTTCATAGCAGAGAAAAATTAGCTTTTTTAACAATTAACTTATGAAAATTAATAACAAAGTTATTTCTAATGATAATCCTTATCTAATTGCTGAAATGTCTGGTAATCATAAAAAAGATTTTGCTAGGGCAATTGAGATTATTGATAAGGCCAAAGCTAACGGTGCCGATGCAGTAAAGTTTCAAACATACAAACCTGAAACCATAACAATGAATATGAAATCAGAAGCTTTCAAAGTTAAAGATAAGTTATGGTCTGGACGATATTTATGGGACGTATACGATGAAGGTTCAATGCCATGGGAAATGCAGGAGGAGCTTTTTAAATATTGTAAAGAAATATCATTCACTGCCTTCTCTTCGCCCTTTGATTTAACAGCAATAGAATTTCTTGAAAGAGTAGATGTCCCCGCATATAAAATTGCGTCATTTGAAATACTAGATTTAGAGTTAATCTCTGAGTGCTGTAAAACAGGTAAACCAGTAATAATATCTACAGGCATGGCAAGTTATGATGAAATTGATGATGCCATCAATGTTGCAACAAAATACACAGATAAAAGCAACTTATGCTTGTTACACTGCATATCAGGTTATCCTTCAAAACCTGAAGACTATAATTTGAAGAAAATACCTGAATTAAGCAACAGATATGGTGTAAAGGTTGGGTTAAGCGATCACACAGAAGATAACTTAGTTCCACTTCTATCAGTGCCACTTGGCGCATGTGTTATTGAAAAACATATTACTCTATCAAAGGATGATGGGGCATTGGATAGCAAATTTTCCATGGATCCTAATCAGCTTAAAGAACTGTCTGCCAAATTAAATATAGCTAGCAAAACTCTTGAAGGAGAAAAAAGAATTTCTGAGGGAGAGATAAATAATAGACTTTTTAGGAGGTCATTATATTTTGCAAAAGATCTTAAAAAAGGAGAAGTTATTGATAGGGATGCTATCAAGAGCATAAGGCCTGGCGATGGTTTAAAACCAAAGTATCTGTTAGATGTTATTGGGAAGAAAGTATCTCAAGATGTATTTTATGGCACTCCTATTTTGAAAGAAAAAGTTATTGGTTTTCAGGAAAAATGAAAAAAATTATTTTTGCACCCACATTTACAGAGGGCCATCAGAGTTCGTTTATGTTTAAATACATAAAAAACATATATGATGACAATACAATTATATACACTCCAAAAAATGACTATCTAGCTGATTTCAATTCAGTTGTGCAGGAAGATCTTTATTATTTTTTTCAAAATAGTGACCCCAGGCTTTATGAAGGTTTTCTAAATTATTGTGAAAGTATGCCTAATTCTAAATGCCTAATTCCAAACTTATCCCATCCGGAATTCTTATTATCAGAACTTAATATAAGAAAAGATTTGGATCTTAGACTTAGCACCTTTTCAGGCCAGTTATTTCATAGATCTAAAGCAAGACGAAAAGTGTTATCAGAACTTTTAAAAAAATTTTCGATAAAAAAAATAATAATACAATCTATTTTAGGTAAGAACTTTAGGCTACATGAATCAATTAATGATTATGATTTTTCGATCAATAAACATGTATATTTAGATGAACCATTTTATGATGAAGAGTATCTATTTGAAAAAAATATTGAACAAGAGAATGATAAAGCACTTTACTTCGGGACAATGTTCTATGGGAAAGGAGTTGACATTCTAATAGAGGCAGCAAATTTTATACAAAGCAATACTAAGTTAACTATAGCAGGTAACTTAAAAACTCAGAATTTTGATATGCCTTCTGTACCAGAAAACATTACCCTTAAAGATAAATACTTTGAAGATGAAGAAATGATAGATGAATTCTTAAGTAGTAAATTTATCGTCTTGCCTTATAGAGATACATACAAACATGGAACTAGTGGTGTTTTAGTACAAGCTTGTAGATCTGGAAAGCCAGTTATTGTTCCAGATATTGCTCCCTTTTCAGATGTTATAAAAAGACATAAAATTGGCATTACTTTTAAGGCAAATGATCCAATAAGCCTTGCGAAAGCTATTGATAAAATGTCTGCTATGGATATAGGTAAAGAGTTTAAGTATAAGGTTAAAAGCTATATTGCTGAAATGACTACATGGGATGATTTAAATAGAGAGGTTTGGAGCTAATGTTTAATGGAAAATCTATTTTAATTACTGGAGGTACAGGCTCTTTTGGGAAAGCTTTTTGTAACTTCTTGAGAAAAAACTATAAGCCACTACGTGTAGTAATTTTTTCTAGAGATGAAATGAAGCAGTGGGAGATGGCAAAGGATTATGATGAAAAGTTCTTTAGATTTTTCCTTGGAGATGTTAGGGACAAAGATAGACTAAGATTTGCATTGAAAGACGTAGATTTTGTAGTTCATGCTGCTGCGATGAAAATTGTTCCTACGGCAGAATATGACCCTATGGAATGCGTAAAGACAAATGTTATGGGTGCAATGAATGTTATTGAAGAATGTCTTCTAGCTGATTCAGTTACAAATGTTGTTGCATTATCAACGGATAAGGCTTCATCTCCAATTAACCTTTATGGAGCAACAAAACTTACTTCCGATAAACTTTTTGCAGCAGCAAATAACTTTAAAGGAAAAAAAGATATCAAATTTTCGGTCGTTAGATACGGGAATGTAATGTGTTCACGTGGATCAGTAATACCTTTTTTTCAGTCTCTATCTGCAGAAGATGATATACCTATAACTGACTTAAATATGACTAGATTTATGATTTCTTTAGAGGAAGGTGTTGATCTTGTAAAAATAGCCTTTGAAGACTCTTTGGGAGGCGAAATTTACGTGAGAAAGATTCCTTCAATGAAGGTGATGGATATTGCTGAAGCTGTCACAGGAAGAAAAGACTTCAAGGAAATAGGAATTAGGCTTGGTGAAAAGATTCATGAGCAAATGATAAGTGCTGAAGAATCCTATACAACCTATGAATATCAAAACTATTATAAGATTCTTCCTCAATTTAATGATTGGGGCACAGATAAAAATAGAATCAAAGATGGATCAAAAGTCAAAGAGGGCTTTATTTACTCTAGTGAAACAAATAAAGACTGGATGAGCAATGAGGCTCTCAAGGAATTTCTTGCGAAGAATAAGCAATGATTCCCTATGGCAAGCAAGATATAGATCAAGACGACATCACAGAGGTCGTAAATGTTTTAAAATCTGATTTCTTAACTCAAGGCCCAAAAATTTTAGAATTTGAAGACAGCATATCAAGATATGTTGGTAGCAGATTCACTGTTGCTGTCAATTCTGCCACTTCCGCATTACATCTTGGATGTCTAGCGCTTGGTGTAGAAAAAAAAGATTTAGTGTGGACATCATCAAATTCATTTGTAGCGTCATCAAATGCCGCATTGTATTGCGGTGCAGAGATTGATTTTGTTGACATAGATTCGAGAAATAACAATATGTGCACAGAAGCACTTGAAAAGAAATTGGTAACTGCTAAAAAGAAAGGAATGATTCCTAAAGTTGTAATTCCTGTTCATCTTGGGGGGTTGTCATGCGATATGAAAAAAATTTTTGATCTGTCAAAAGATTTTGGTTTCAAAATCATTGAAGATGCAAGTCACTGTATTGGTGGCGATTTTGATGATGAAAAAATAGGTTCTTGCAAATATTCAGACTTATGTGTTTTTAGCTTTCATCCAGTAAAAATAATAACTACAGGAGAAGGAGGCGCAATCACTACAAACTCACAAACTTTAGCAAAAAAAATTACTGCTCTTCGTAGCCATGGAATAACTAGAAATAAAGAAGAATTTAAAAAATGTTTTGTTCCAGATTGGTATTATCAACAACATTTTCTGGGCTTTAATTACAGAATTACTGATTTGCAAGCAGCCCTTGGGATCTCACAACTAAAACGAATAGACAGCTTTATTAAGAAAAGAAGAAAAATTGCAAAATATTTTACAGAAAATTTAAATGCTGACTTTAAAACTATCACTACAGAAGAAATAAAGATCTCTTCAAACCACTTATTTATTATAAAAAATAACCGCAGAGACGAACTAAGAGAATATTTACTTAAACATGAAATATTTACCACATTGCATTATTTTCCGATACATCTGCAACCTTTTTATGCCTCAATGGGGTTCAAATTAGGTGATTTTCCAAATACTGAAAAATATGGAGATGAAGCTCTTTCAATTCCTATCCATACAAACCTTAACGAACATGATGTGAACTATATTGTTGAAGTAGTAAACAAATTCTGAATATGAAAATCTTGACAATTATTCCAGCAAGAGGCGGTAGTAAAAGAATTGAGAAGAAAAATATAAAACCCTTTCTTGGAATGCCCATGATGGCTTGGCCAATAAAATCATTAAAAGACTCTAATATTGAAATGGATATTGTAGTGTCATCAGATGATAAAGAGATCTTGCAAATTGCAGAAGAGCTTGGGGTAGAAGCAGTTAAAAGGGATGAAAAATTATCCGATGACTATACAACTTCAATGGAAGTAGTTAATGATTATGTAGAATCCATTGGAAATATCTATGATCTGATAATTAAGATATATCCGACAACGCCGTATTTAGATATTTCAGCATTAAAAAAAGGGATAGAGTTAATTACTGCAGAAAAAAATGCCTTCTCTCTTGCTAGTATTAAAGAATTTCCTCACCCTATCTCAAGGAAACTTATAAATGAAAATAAATTTGCAAGATTTAAAGACAAAAAATATGCAAAGCAAAGGACTCAAGATTGTGAAAAGTATTACTATGATGCAGCAAATTTTTATATTTTTAAAAAAAGATTCTTTGAAGAGAGTATGGATATTTTTGATGGCTCCACTATTGGAGTTGAGGTTGATAAGATGTTATGTGTTGACATAGACAATACCGAAGATTGGAAATTGGCCGAAAGGCTTATAAAGTTTAGTGTATAATCACTAAGCTGGCTGAGTGGCAGAGTGGTTATGCAGCGGACTGCAACTCCGTTTACATCGGTTCGATTCCGTTCTCAGCCTCCAAATACCTAAAGCGTAATTTTTTACAAGTTTAGAGTATTTAATTTTGAGTTAAATTAAAATAAATAACAAAATCTTTAATTTGCCCAGGTGGTGAAATTGGTAGACACAAGGGACTTAAAATCCCTCGAAGGAAACTTCGTGCCGGTTCAAGTCCGGCCCTGGGCACCAATTAAAGGTTTATTAAATAATTAATCCACTCTCTACGCCACTTTTTTGAAGTTAAAGCATATTTTTCATTGAAGTTTTTTCTTAAATTCTGAATTTTTTGGCTCTGCCACCATTCACTTATATTCCTATTGTTTAAAAAATTGATAAGTTCAATATGGTTGTCGTGCCATATTGAATGAGATTTAAGCTCTTCAAAAGTTTCTTCTGCATCTTTTTCCATGGGGTAAAGCTCTTTATCCCAAAACAAAAATGTAGGCACATTTGCACTCATTGCTATATTTAATGTTGTACCTGGGTGATCTAAAATCAGACATTTACAACCTAAAAGTCTATCATGAAAGTTTCCTTTTAATATTTTTAGATTATTGATATTTGATTGAAAAAATTCTAAAGCTGCTATTGCTCCATCTTTTTTTGGATGGGGCCTGTAAAAGAATTCAATATCATAACTTTGCATCTCTTCCATAAGATTAAGCTGTTTATAAAGCAATCTATGCCATTCAAGTTGAGTTGGGCTTGGCGATAAGTACCTATTTACATTATTCATTCTTGTAGTAGCAAGTAATACAGACTCACTATTTTGCTTATATTTATCCTTAAACTTTGTTAAGTATGGTGATGGGAGCCTATCAAAAACTGCTTTATAGTTAGAGTGGTTTTGCCAGCCCCAAGTTATAAACCTAAATTGAGAAAATTCATTCTCATAAACCTCCTCACAGTGTCTTGCAAAACCATAACTGCCACCACCATGTTGAAAGCCTACTAACTTATCCCCTCTAGATAATGCATTAGCTATTCTTAATCTGTATTTATCATCGACCCTCATTATGTGTGAACCTAGTAAAAATTTTGATCTTTTAGCTTTTTTAAAAGTTGTTTTAGGTAATTTCTTTAAACTCTTAATGCTTTTAGGCATTGTCAGATAAAATAATTTTTCTATTGGTATGAAGTTCAAACCATGAATATCTAATTTCTTTTCGCTTAAAATTCTATCTTGCCTCTTTGATTCTGTTTTAAATGAATTAAAAAATAAAATTGCTGAAGCTACCAGTTGCTCAAGAAGGCTAAAACCATATACCCTTTGTGCCCTCAAAAAACTCCTGCTAAGATCAATAAAAAATTCTTTAAAGGACTTTAGTTTTTTTGCTTTTTTATTAAAAAAAAACTTTTTTTTAGTTTCTCTAATTATAAATTCATTTGAGGTATTTCTAATAACTAGTGAAGTAAGCCATTCATTAAAATCTACTGAATTTAAAGAGTCATGAATATCAACTGTTTCTAGAAAACCGATTTGATCTTCATTACAAATAATTTTTACAAAAACCTGCTTTGAATAGCTATGTTGAAATTTCTTTAGTTGCATATACTTTTCTAGATAGCTCTGAATAACTAGAATTAACCATGGGTACATAATTGTCTTGTAGAATATGTAATTTTGATTCAAATCAAATTCGTTATTAAACTTGTCAACATTTGTTTTAATAAAGTTTTTAACAAATAATGATGATCTTTTATCAAGCTCTTCAAAATCAATTTCTCTTCTTTCTATAAAAGAAAATATCTCATATTTGTTAAAATTTTTATCTCCGGCTGGTAAGGAGTATGTATTGAAAAGTACATGCTTTTTTGGATTAAAATTTTTCGGCAAGGAGCCTATTATTAACTGCTTCATAAAATTTAAGTACTTATATTGTAAACAATTTGAAATGCCTTTAATTAAGTTATTTTCCGTGAGTTGATTAAGATATAGTTTTCTCCTTTTCTAATTTCCATTTACAATTCTATGAAGGAAAAGCTGTTAACAAATTAAAATACTTTTATTTGTTTAAATTAACTCTAGCCGATAAAAGGCTTTCAGCGTAAATGAGGAAGTGAAGAAAAGTAATTTTATACAAAGAATTAAGGATACATATAGTTGGAACTTTATTTCTAACATTTTAAATTTTGGATCTTTAATCTTTGCTTCAAGTCTAATTTCTACAAATTCTGAGGTTTTTGCAGTTTACTCAGTTGTATTTTCTTTATTTTATCTTATTGGTTATTTTGATTTTGGCTTTACTTCTTCTGCAATAAAGTTTTACTCAGAATATTATCAAATTAATGAAGATAAAGGCTATCAAATTTTAGGTTTTATTTTTTTTATCTTTCTAGTGCTAGGAGTTCTATTTGCTACATTCTTTATCTTTTTAGGATCTTCAAACCTAATGAGTGCTTACTATGGTGGCGAGAGTTTAAAGATCTTTCAGTCATTAATTTCTGTTAGTGCTTTATTTGTATTCACAATCGCAATAAAAAAGTTAGGTGATGTTTTTTATACTTCAACAATTCAAACCTATATACAACAAAAGGCAATAGCTATAGGTTCTATCGTTAAAATTCTTTTATGCTTTTACTGTTTTATCTATAAAGATTACCTTATATACCAATACTTTCTAGGCTTTTTAACTATTGAATTGTTTGTTGCTCTTTACCTTTTCTACAGAATTGTAGATAGTCAGCTTAACTTCGCCTTAATTGCTAGAAATATAAAATTTAACCGCAAAATATTTAAAGAACAGTACCAATTGGCTGCTGCAACAATTTTTGGTGCACTTGTCGCAATTATTTGCTATGAAAATGACGTTCTCATTGCTCAATTAATTTTTGATGCTAGTCAGGTCTATTTAGTATCAGCTATATTCTTTCTTGCGCTCCCAATTAAAAGAGTCATCAATATTTTCTTTATGCCTTTATCTCCAAGATTAAATCATTTTTATGGTAAAAATAATAACCAGAGTGTTAATTCATTATTTTTGTCTTCTATAGATTTGCTTAAATTATTTGCACCATTCTTTTCCTGCTTGATGTTGGCAACGCCTGAAATAATTTTCTTAATTTATGGCAATAGTTATATTGATGCAGTTGGGCTTTTTAACACTGTAATTTTTGCATTTTTACTTATTTTTTTTAAATTTCCTTTAATCTCATATTTCAGAACATACTTAAAAACAAAGACCTTGCTTTTTTCTGCAATTTTAGATTTATGTTGCTTTTTATTATTCTTATATTTAACAAAAAACTCCCTTGGCCTATATTCAATTTTTTTGGCAAAAGTTTTTTCTGGAGTCATCACAATAATTTATTTAACTGTTTCAGCAAAACACTTCACTTCTAAAATTTTTAGCTTATTTGCAAAGAGCTTCATATTCTTCTTCATGCCGATATTATTTTTTCTGCTCTTATGCCTCATATTTATCAATGATTCTCTAATAAGCATATATTTCAAGCCATCATTAATTAAAACATTATTTTTGATAATATCTTTTGCGCTTGCCCTAGTTATAGCTTACAACCAAAGGAATTTAGTAAAAAAAATTCTTATCCTATATAATTCCCAAGATTGATGAACTTTTTAGTTACAGGTAGTGCCGGATTTATAGGATTTCATCTTAGTAAAAAGCTGCTAGAAGAAAACCATAATATTGTAGGTTTAGACAACCTAAATAATTATTATGATCCTAAATTAAAACACCAAAGAATCAGCTTGCTGTCAGATTTTAAAAACTTCGACTTTATCGAAAGTGATTTAAGTCTTATTGGCCAAGTTTCTGGGAAAAAAAAATTTGATGCTGTGATTCATTTAGCTGCACAAGCTGGAGTTAGAATTGCAAGAAAAAAATATGAAGATTATTTTCAATCTAATATTGATGGATTCAATAAAGCAATCAATTTTTGTATAGATAACGATATAAATAAATTCATATATGCTTCCAGTAGCTCAGTATATAGCGGAGAGGAAAGCACCCCCTTTTTAGAGGCAAACAAATTATCTGCCCCAACCTCAATATACGCAGCAACAAAAATGTGCAATGAAAATATCGCAAATATTTACTCAAATTTATATGGCCTTAGATCCATTGGACTCAGATTTTTCACTGTGTATGGTCCATTTGGACGACCAGATATGGCCTATTTTAAGTTTTTAAAAAATATACTCGACGGCAAGACAGTTGATTTAATTAATTACGGTGAGATGTCTAGAGATATGACCTATATTGATGATATTGTAAATGGAATTTTTAATGCTATTCAGCATATAAATAGCTTGAATAGCTCAGAATCTCAAATCTTTAATCTTGGTAATGATAAGCCTATAAAAACAATTTATCTCTTAAACTATCTAGAAAAAATTGCTAATAAAAAAGCAAAAATAAATGAAATATTCACAAAAAATGAAGCTAAACACACACATGCCAATATCACTAAAGCAAAAAATAGATTGAATTATTTACCACAAGTAGATTTTGAGAAAGGAATAGAAAAATTTTTTCAATGGTATTTGGAATTTTATAAATTATGAATGGATTTGATTTAAAAAATTATCATATTTTTTTTTGGGACTTTGATGGTGTTATAAAAAGATCTAATCAGATAAAAGTTGATGCGTTTAAACAACTTTTCAAAGATTCTGATTGTGTAGATAAAATTATAGAACATCATATACAGAACCAAGGTATCTCAAGATATGAAAAAATACCTCTTTACCTAATGATTTCAGGTAGGGATACGTCTAAACCAAATGTAGCTAAGTATATTCAGGAATTTTCAGATATTGTCGTAGATAAGGTTGTTCATTCAGACTGGATTCCCGGGGTGCTCCAATTTTTAGAAAAAACATCAGCAAAAGTAAATATCATCGTAACAGGAACACCTCAAAATGAAATTGAAATGATTCTTCAGCAGCTTAAACTTGATAAACAATTCGATTATATTTATGGGGCTCCTCACAATAAAACAGACTCTATAAAAAATATAATTAGCAGCAATGATATTTGTATAAAAAAAATGATAATGATTGGCGATTCTATGGAAGATTTCAATGCCGCAGTTAAGAATCAAATTGATTTTATGTTAATTGAAAATGAATACAATTCCTTTATTGATAGAAAGAAATGTATGATTTGTGCGAGCGATTTCCTTGATTTATGAATTTATCTCTTGAGGAAGCATCTTGTTCTTACCAAGAATTATTTAACTTAGTTGCTAGTGGAAGTCCAAAGAGAGTTTTATTGGCAGGAGGGAAAACACCCATTGAATTCTACCGTAAATATTTATTTAAGTTAAATGCAAACTTTGCTCTTACAGATGAGAGGATAACTCCTGAGTTAAAAAGAAAAAATTATGAGTCATTAAGACCAATATTCCCTAGTTTGATAAATGTGAATTTTCCAAGTAAAGAAAAAGAAATCGCTGGAGGTATAGGTGAAATTAATGAACAGTATGAACGCTTCTTTCCTCCAGATATTTGTATTTTAGGAATGGGAGAAGATGGGCACTATGCATCAATTTTCCCAAAAATGAAAATAATTTTTCAGGATGTTAATGACTTATTCATTTTTTCAAAACTCCCAAATGGCGAGTTAAGATTCTCTGTTACTAAAAAATATATCTGTATGTCAAAAAAAGTTTACTTGTTAATTGGTAAAGATAACGCAATGAAAAGAAAGCTTCTAGGAGAAAGCAGAACCAAGGAGTTCTTTAGTTTACCTATTTCCGAAATTTTATATGAATTTAGTGAAAAAATTAGCATAATTTATATCTAATGACTATTACAGCACTTGTAAAAAATTTTTTTGAAATGTGGAAGTTATTCCTCAGTCTTTTGGTAGGTGTTAATTTAGTTTGTATATTTTTACTTTTGTCAATTAAAGAAGAATTTAAATCTGAAAGCTATCTAGTTGAAAGCAAGCTGTCTCAAAATTCAAGTGGAGCAGGCTTAGGCGGCTTAGGAATATTGGCTAATTCACAAGATTCATATGACGCAGCTTTAGCAATTGAATACATGAAATCCAGAGAATTCTTGTACTCATTTATAGAAAAATTTTCTCTACATGAGCATTACTTTCCAAGAAAACAGCTAGATGATATCTTGCTTGAGGAAACTTTTTTGCTTTTGAAAAATAAAGTTTCACTAAGTTCAGTTTCAGACTTTAGCAAAGTATATAAAATTAGTCTTAGATCATATAGTCCAGCATTTTCATCTGAGATGACTGAAAATCTAATAGTAGAATTAAATTCACAGCTGGCTAAGAAAGAGTATTTAAAATCCAATGAAACTGCTGACTTTTTATTGCAGGAACTAGAAAAGACTAATGATTCTGCATTAAGTAATAGCTTATTTCAATTGCTTAATGAGGAAGTAAGGCGAAAAACTCTGGCTCAAACTAATGAGAAAGAGTTTATATTCAGAGTTGCCGCTAAGCCATACCCTGAATTAAAAAGAGCATATCCTCCGTCTAGAATGATTGTGCTAATTTTAATCAATATTATTTTTACTATCCTATTTCTATTCAGCATAGTTTTTTGGAAAACTACGAACGAAATTTTTAAAAAAGCAGCCCAATAAGATGAAAAAAAACCGTTTCAATAATGCTAATGTAGGATTTTTCTTAACAATACCAGATGAAATTGTTTGTGAAATATTTTGTAATTTATCCTATGATTTTTGTGTAATTGATTTAGAGCATTCAGTAATTGATCTAAAAAAATGCCAAAATTTTATAAGAATTTGCAACTTAAAAGGAATCGAATGCTTGGTGAGACTAAGTTGTGATAGTGATGTTGAAATAAAAAAAGTATTAGACATGGGAGCTGATGGAATTATTGTTCCAATGGTAAAATCTCTGAGCCAAGCAAATGAAATAGTAAAAAATGTCTTCTATCCCCCAAAAGGGAGAAGGGGTATGGGTTTAGCAAGAGCTCAGATGTATGGAGAAAACTTTGAAAAAAATCTGAAAAAAAGTAGAAAAATAAAATTAATAGTTCAGTTTGAACATATTGATGTCCTTAATTGTTATGAAGATATTTTATCTATCGAGGAAGTAAGTGGCTTCATGATAGGTCCATATGATTTTACTGCTTCAATGGGTTTGGCGGGAGAATTTGAGAATCCAATATTCCTGAAACATATTAAAGATATAGAAGAAGCGAATAAAAAATTTAAAAAAATACAAGGTTTCCACTTAATTGAACCTGATAAAGAAAAATTTAGACAACTGTTGAGCAAAAATTATGATTTCATTGTCTACAGTCTAGACACTAAACATTTGCAAATATCTGGAGCAAGCATTTTCGATGAGTGAATCTATTTGTTTGATTCCTGCACGCATGAATTCCTCAAGGTTTCCAGGGAAACCACTTGAAAAAATTAATGGTATTGAAATGATTAAAATTTGTTATCAAAATGCAGAATCTGCAGATTGTTTCGATCATATTTATATCGCTACACCTGATAAAGAAATTATGGAATTCTGCAAACTCAATAGCATGCATTCAATCATGACCTCTGATAAGCATGAAAGATGTACTAGTAGAACTTTAGAGGCAGTACTGAAGCTTAATAAATTAAATAAAAGAATTTCAAAAATTGTAATGCTTCAAGGCGATGAACCTTTAATCAGTTCTAATATGTTAAAACAATCACTGGAATCATTACAATCTTCAAAAATTACAAATCTAGTAACAAGAATTCGTGATACAAAAGAGATAGATGATGTTAACGAAGTAAAAGTAGTTTTGTCTGCAAATGGTAACGCAATATATTTCTCAAGATCAAGAATCCCCGCAACCAAAGATGATATTGATTATGATATTTATAAACAGGTTTGTGCTATAGCCTTTGATCTAGAGTCGTTAAAACTGTTTGAAAATTTACCAGAGAGCACACTAGAAAGAATAGAATCAATTGATATGAATAGATTGATTGAGAATGAAATACAGATAAAAGCTGTAATTGTTAATGGTCAAATTGCTAGTGTAGATACACCAAGTGACTTAATGAAAGTAGAAAATTTAATTTCTAATGGATAATTGTTTTCTAGTTACAGGCTGCGGCGGTTTTATTGCTTCAAAACTGATTAAAGAACTAAAGAATGATGATCCAAATCAACGAATCATAGGCATTGATAACTTCACTACAGGTTATCAAGATAATATTCCTGATGATATATTTTTCTACAAAGGTGATTGTGCCGACAGGGATTTACTAAACATTATTTTTGGCAAACATAAAATCTCAAAGATCTTTCACTTTGCTGCACAAAGTTCAGGTGAGATAAGTTTTGATAACCCAGAATACGATTTAAAGACTAATACTTTGTCAACATTATATCTGCTTGATAAATCTGTTGAATATGAAGTTGATCAGTTTATATTTGCTAGCACTATGTCTGTTTATGGTGACGCTAATGAAAAAGCAAGTGAAGTCCATAAGTGTAATCCAAAATCTTTCTATGGTGTTGGTAAGTTGGCTAGTGAAAACTATCTATCGATCTATAAGAGGCAGTTCAATCTTAACTGTATTTCTTTAAGATTATTTAATGTATATGGCCCAGGACAAAACCTTAAGAATCTTAGACAAGGAATGGTAAGTATTTATTTAGCACAATTGATGAAATCTAAAGATATTGAAGTGCATGGATCTTTAAAACGATTTAGAGATTTAATTTATATCGATGATGTGACAAGAATTATTCTAAATTTAACTAAATGGAGGAGCTTTGATTTTGATGTATTAAATATTGGAACTGGTTTAAAAACAAGCGTGGAAAACATAATTCTTGGGATATGTAATGCCTTAGAAGTTAGCTATAAAGATATAAAAATAACACATCCCAAAGAAACACTTGGCGATATCAATGGCATATATGCCAATAATGAAAGATTACTAGAATCAATACCAATGGATTTTATCAAATTTGATCAAGGTATATTAAAGATGGTGGATAGTGTAAATGATTAATAATAAAAAAGTTATTACAGTTATACCAGCAAGATTGGGCTCTTACAGGTTCCCAACAAAACCAATTGAAAAGATTGCAGGAATACCAATGTTAGAGAGGGTTTTTAATGGAGCTAAAGGTTGTTACAGATAAAGATGGATATGCACTATATTTTTCTAGAAACCCTATTCCAGCAGAATGGTTTGGCGATAAAGAATTTAAATATAAGTTAGAAATCTGTGTTATGCCTTTTCATGCTTGGGCAATAGAAAAATTTATGTAATTAGATGAAGGCATTCTTGAGGATATTGAATCAGTTGACATGTTAAGGCTTTTAGAAAATAACGTGAAAGTAAAGATGGTTAAATCTCCAATTAATATGCAGAGCGTTGATGTTCCTGAAGATATTCTTAAAGTTGAATCAATTCTAAAAAAATGAAAGTCAGAAGTAATGGTTCATCGGTTAATTTACTTCTATACTTTTTTTTGTTCATAGCTTTTGTGGCTCCTAGAGGTTTTGGGATCAATGTTCTCGGATCTGTAATTGATATTACCGAGGTTACATTTATTGGAGCTTTTGCACTTATCTTAAGTAGAATCTCTATAAGTAAAACATCAGAGCAATTATTCTTAACAACTTTAGTTCTCATCCCTATTATTGGTGTTTTGCTAAATAGTTTCGAAACTCTTTTACCAATATCGCGATTTGTATTTTATTTTTTTTTAGTCATTAGTGGGTATCTAATAGGTAGATTTTTATTTTCGAATACGTTAGGAGAAAATAATTTCTACTTAATTGTGCAGACTATAATTTTCTTTAATTTGTTTATGCTTCTGGTTGGGTTAATTAATCACTTCTTTAACATAGTCAACTTTGACCAATTCAGAGCTTATGATGAAAGTAATCTTGTAAATCTTGGAAGTCTCCAACGAATGATAGATGGGTATTTAGGTTTTTATGCATTTCGTGGCAATCAGCTTGCTTCAAATGAGTTTGCAATTTTACAATCTTCATTATTTGCAATGTCACTTTCATACTACTATCTAAATTTTAAATATTTAACTAAACAGGCAATTCCCCTACTGATATTGTCAA
This sequence comes from SAR86 cluster bacterium, assembly GCA_016779525.1. Classification (GTDB taxonomy): domain Bacteria; phylum Pseudomonadota; class Gammaproteobacteria; order Magnimaribacterales; family TMED112; genus TMED112. The sequence goes on from JADHNL010000001.1 coordinate 55,528, forward strand.
TAATTGTTTCTTTTGCATGTATTATTCTTTCACAAAGCAGAGGAGTAATAGTTATTGCAGTTATTCTCCTTTTATCTTTCCACTTTTATGGGATTAGAAAGAAGATTGGCATTTCAAGACAACCATTAAACTTTTTAGCTGCCTTGATAGCATTCTTTTCAATTTATTTTTACGATCAGCTTTTATTTGTGCTGACTAACATCACAACAATTTTAAATTACGTAGGCTTGGAGGGAATTAATGGTGCAGTTGTAAATTCATTTGAAACTTCTAAAAGAATTATAGCTTTAAGAAGCTTTGCTGACATTGTAATTGAATATCCATATTTTTTGATTTATGGATTTGGAGAGGGTTTTTGGAACTACCACCCATTAGATAAAATAACAATTTTTTCAGATTCTGGATTTTTTATAACTTACTTGATGGAATTTGGACTGATTTCATCAATCATTTTCATAGCTTACTCCTATAAGATACTTTTGAATGTAATTAAACTAAAAAAAGTAGCTTTGACAGTTTTTTTCTTTTCTTTTGCTGTTCTGCTAATTTGCATGCAAATTACTTCTTTTAAAACAAACCAATGGTATTTATACTTCTTCTTAGGCATTTGTTCATTTCTAAGCAGTTATTATGAAAGTAGGTATAACCACAATTCCATTCCATGAAGACAACATTAAGTTATTAGAAAGTTATGGATTTAAGGTTAAATTAAATCCATTCAATCAGAAAATTCAACGCCATCAAATTTATGATTTTTTGAATGACTGTGATGCAGTTATCGCTGGAACTGAAATTTATGATGAAGATATTTTACATAAATTAAAGAATCTTAAAGCCATATCACGCGTGGGGGTGGGGACTGATAATGTCAATCATTCTGCAGCAGAAAAACTAAATATTAAAATATTTAACACTCCTTCTGCACCATCAAAAGCTGTAGCAGAGTATTGTTTGGGCTTGATAATTTACTTCTTAAGAGATGTACACTTTTCAAACTTGAGGCTTAAAAGAAAAGTTTGGAGTAGAGAGCTTTCCTTATCTTTAGAAGATGCAAAAATATGTATTGTTGGTGGAGGAAGGATTGCAAAAAAACTTGTAAAAATGCTTATTGCTTGTGGGGCAAAAAATATAATTGTGATAGATACAATTGACTTATCTAAAGATGCTGATTGGAAACATGAAGCAATTAGATTTGGGGATAAAACACAACTTTCTAATGCAGATATAATTTCATTCCATGTCCCTTTAACAACTAACACTAAAAACTATCTAAATTTTGAGGTATTTAAGGGGTTCAAAAAAAAGCCGTACATCATTAACACCAGTAGAGGTGAAATTATAAATGAAGAAGACTTAAAATTTGCTTTAGAAAAAGATCTTATAAGAGGAGGAGCATTAGATGTTTTCAAAGAGGAGCCATATAATGGGAATTTAACAGAATACCACCAATTAATTACCACTCCTCATATAGCATCAACCTCTAAATCATCTAGAATGTTTATGGAGAAACAGAGTTGTAAAAATTTAATTGAATATGCAGAAAAAAAATAAGAATAAAATATTAATTTTTGGTGGCAATGGATTTATAGGTAGTGCAGTTGCTAACAAACTACTATCTCAAGGGTATAGTGTTTCAGTTGCTGATGTACATGAAAAACCAAGTAATAAGAATATCGAATACTTTAATATTGATATCACTGACTCTAAGAGCTTTTCCAATAAGCTTGATAAAGATTTTGATATTATTTTTAACTTTGCTGCGGTAGCTGATATTGGGGAATCAAGTAAATTTTTTGATAAAACAATATCAACCAACATTCTAGGAAATATAAATATTCTTAATTTTTCAAAAGAAATAAATATTGAAAGATTTGTATATGCATCAAGCATGTATGTTTTTGGTGATAAAGGTGGGGTATATGGTGCATCTAAAAAAGTTTCTGAGATTCTTGTTCAGCAATATGCTGAAAGATTTGGTTTTTCTTTCACACATTTAAGGTATGGATCATTGTATGGCCCTGGAGCACAAGACTGGAATAGTATAAAAAGATATGTGAAATCTATTAATAAAGAAAAGCAAATAAAACATTGGGGTACAGGTGAAGAAGTTAGAGAATATATTCATGTAGATGATGCTGCAAAATTAACTTTAAAAGCTGTTGAGAAGAAATATGAAAATACTGCACTTTCTATAACAGGACATCAAAAATATACCTCAAAGGAATTAATATCTATGATCTTTGAGATGATGAATATAAAACCAAAAATCACATTTGAAAATAAAATTTCTAATGAACATTATAAGTTTTCACCATATAGCCACACACCTCTTCTTGGCAATAAACTAATTTCAGAAGAATATATAGATTTTGGTCAAGGCCTTCAACAAGAAATTCTGAAGATCATTGAGGAAGAGTGAAAGATTCTGATTCTATAATTGATTTTAACAAACTCCTAGACATGTTACTCAAGCAAAATAAAGGCTTGAGAGAATGGTTCTTTTTGCCTACATTTCATAAGAACACGAACACATCTACACTTTTTAAACCTTTCCTAGAGAAATACAAGCATATAGACAATGAGAGATATTGCTCGAAGCAATTTAATTTTAAATTTTTTTCATCTGTAAAATACATTGGAAAAATTATTTTTTTCTATATCGGAATGTCATTGTTTTTTCTTGCAGTAAAGTTATTGCCTAGAAACAAAATGAAAGGTGGAAACAAAGTTTATTTTGAGGTTTTTGAAGATGGAGGAAATATGCCAATTGGTTATCATAATTACCCTGCATTAATTAATCAGGATAGAGTTAGCCTCAAGCCAAAAATTTCGTTTTTAGTTAACTTGTTAAATATTTTTTCCCTAAGACAAATTTTAAATATTAGATTAAAAACGAAGAAAACTAAATTTCACATTCTTTTCCCTGAGAGAGAAATGAAATTTTCCGATATTTTTGAATTTCACTGCAACATTAATTTATTAAAATCAAATTTACCAAGCAAACTAATATTCAACGATCTTAACTTTAAAGATTTAATAACAAATTCTTTAAATAAGAATATGGTATCAAGAAGTGCATTTTTTGGCTTCTTGAGAAAAAAATATTTCGATAAGCACAAAAAATATTTTTCTGAAACTAAGCTTCTCCTATGGAATGAGAATCATGTTTATGACAGAGCATGCTGTATTGCAATGAACTCTGAAATAAGCAATGTCTATGGAATGCAAAGCTTTGCTCCAAGTTATTTTAAAAACTGTGATACTCCTTCAGATATAGATGTAGAAAATTCTTTATGCCCAAAGAAAATTTATAGAGTATTTAATACCAAACAATCAAACAAAATTATTTACAAAAAAATGCCTGCATTTAGGCTTAAAGAATATTTTTCCTCAGAAAGAAAATTTAAAAAAGAAAATTTTGTCTTCTTTGCATTGCCACTACTTAACCCAGATGATGAAAGATATACTGATTTAGCATTATTGGCTAAAGATCTAAAAGAAGCAGGTTTCAATATATCTGTGAAATTTCATCCCCTTCAAGATGAGTCACACAAAAAATTATTTCTTAGTTTTACCAATGAAATTAATATTGTTTCCTCCCTCACTACTCACTTAAAGCACGCAAAAATTGTAATCAGTACTGGGCTTTCGACGGTATATTATGAAAGCTTTTTTTTTGGTACAGTGTCAGTGAATTTTTCCAATCCTTCTTTCAAGATAGATGTTGATTTACCTGAAGGTGCTTTTTTTCAAACCACGAGCTTTAAAACTATATTGAGCATAATAGATAAGAAAAGAGATATACATGAAAAAACAATTGAAGAATATTTATCGCAATTCATTAACCCCTCAGATGAGAATATAAAAGATTTTCTTAATGAAGTGGTAAATAGCGGCCAGTAAAGTTTAATGATCAAGGTATAATCTTCATTTGATATGAGCAAAACTGCTAGTAAGAAACATCAAGTCTCGATTATTTTGCCTATTTTTAATGCGGAGAAATATTTAGAACAAACTATTAAGAGCGTTTTAAGTCAAAACTATCTATTTTGGGAATTATTATGTATAGATGACTGCTCAACTGATGGTTCTCCTGAAATAGTAAAAAAATTTGCTCAAAATGATAATAGAATTAGGTTTTTTTCAACTGCTAATAATAGTGGTGGCCCTGCTACACCAAGAAACATCGGCATTAAGAATGCAAGAGGCAAGCTAATCTGTTTTTTAGATGCTGATGATATTTGGAAAAAATCTAAGCTGCATACTCAAATTAAGGAGATGCGACAGTATGACTTTATTTCTACAAGTTATGATGTTATTGATTCGGAAGGAAAACTAATTGACAGTATTGACCTAGCAGCCAAAAGTTTTTTCATGAAACTTTTTTTTGGGAAAAACTTTCTAATTTTTTCAAACACTATAAATACCAATAGCGTGATGATAGTAAATAAAAAACTTCCAGATTTTAATATAAAGCAAAACTATATTGCTATTGAAGATTGGATCTATTGGATTGAGCTTGTTAAGAAAGGTTTTAAGTACAAGCTTATAAATAAAAGATTAATTCAATATAGGGTTCACAATGAATCTATATCTCGCAGACACACAAATGACAGCTATTACAAACAAATAAGTTTTTTGAAATCTGCAGATTTCTCAGGAAATAATTTTATTAAAGCAATTGGCATTATTGCCTTGAGAATAAAAATCGTAATAAGAACAATAACAAATTTATTTTTTAAACTTCGATGAGAATTGCTCTTTTTGCACCACGATCATCCTCACTTAGGTATCATTGGATTAATATTGCCAAAATTTTAAATAAGATGGGCCATGATATTTACTTTATTGCGCAGTTTGATGAAGCTATGCCTAAAAATCAAGTTGGTTTCAAATATGTAGAAATAAATATAAAAATTTCACCATCCTCTACATCAATTTTTACTCAGCTTAATGAAAGTTTCACACTAGCAAAATTACTTAGATATCATCAAATTGATGTCGTACATGCTTTTTATATTAAATCTGCTTTCTTAGCCTTGCTATCGAGTTTTATGACAAAGAAAAAATATTTCTTTTTGCACTTATGTGGTCTGGGGTCATTATTCGAATCAGATAGTATGAAAGCAAAGATTCAGAGATTTCTATTGATGAATTTTTTTAAAATATGTAGCTACTTAAAAAATAAAACATATGTTTTGGAAACGAGCTTTTTATTAGAAAAATTAGTAAAAAAATATCGCTTCAAAAGATCAGCAATGGTGCAGACATGTGGTGTTGGAATAGATACTGAAAAATTTGCCCCAACAGCTACTAGAAAGATTTCAACACTGAGATTTATCATGGTCTCAAGACTGCTTGTTGATAAAGGCATCATGGAGTACCTTCAGGCTTCCAAGAAGATTTTAAATAGTTACCATGATGTTGAATTTGCTCTAATCGGCATGCCTTGGGAAAGCAATCCAAATTCAATAAGTGCAGCAAAACTTAATCAAGTCATGCATCCTAAACTTAAGCATATAGAGCAAACAGACAAGATACACACAATTCTTCCAGAGTATGATATTTTCATATTACCTTCTTATCACGAGGGTTTATCAGCTAGTGCAATGGAGGCAGCATCTAGTGGGTTAGTATTGTTGCTAAGCGATATTCCTGGGTGTAAGGAGCTTGTCAAAGAAGATATAAATGGATATCTCTTTGAACCTCGAAGTGCAGAAGCTTTACAGGCTGCTATATCTAATATTCTCAAGAAAAAGTCTAACATTATCAAGATGAAAGAAAGCTCAAGAAACCTAATAAAGGAAAACTTCTCTATAGAAACCCTTAGAGAACAAATTATGAAAATATATAATGAAAGAGTTTATTCTCCCAAGTAATGTAAATTTAAACCATAATTTGTTTTAAAATACTTATTTAAAAAAATACATAAACCATTGTCGTTAACATGAAAAAGAATATAGCAATTTTTGGAGCTGGATATGTAGGCTATTCAATGGGCCTTCTATTGTCTACAAAAAATAAAGTTACATTTTATGAAGTTTCAGACACGAAAATTGACAACATAAACTCAGGAACCTCAATCTTTTCTGACCAAATGTACATAGAATTTCTTAAAGCAAATAAGCTTGAGGCTAGTGCAAGGCATTTAAATGATCTTAACTTAAAAGCATGTGATTATGCTGTGATTTCACTTCCAACAAATTTTGATGAAAATAAAAATACTTTTGACACCAGCATTATTGAAAGTGTTATTGCAAAGATTACAAAACTAAACCCTCATGTCCCAATAATCATCAAGTCTACTATACCCCTAGGCTTTACCAAATCTTTACAAAAAAAATGCTCTAATGAAATCATTTTTTCGCCTGAATTTTTAAGAGAGGGTAAAGCTTTAGAAGATAATCTAAAGCCATCAAGAATAATTATTGGTGACACCACCCCTGCTGCGCATGAGTTTGGAAAAATGCTGAGAGAAATTGCTTTGAATAATCCTGAAATCTTATTTATGCAATCTACTGAAGCTGAACTGGTAAAGCTAGGTGTAAATACTTATCTTGCTACAAGAGTTGCTTTTTTTAATGAGCTGGATAATTTAGGCATAAGCGAAGGCATTGATATGGAAAAAGTCATTTCAGGTATTTCGCTAGATAAGAGGGTGGGGCAGTTTTACAATAATCCCTCTTTTGGATACGGAGGGTATTGCTTGCCAAAAGATACTAAACAACTTGCATCAAGTTTCAAAGATATTCCAGCTCCATTAATTAAATCACTCACTGACTCTAATGCTCTCAGAAAAGATTTTTTAGTAAATGAAATTTTAAAGAGAAATCCAAAAACTGTTGGGGTATATAGGCTAGTAATGAAAAAAGATTCAGACAATTTTAGAGATTCTGCTGTTTTTAGAATGATCGAAAAATTGAACAGATCTGGTGTAAATATTATCATCTACGAGCCAACTATAAATCAAGATTCCTTCATTGGTTACGATGTAGGTAAAAGCTTTGAGGACTTTGCAAAATTTGCAGATATTATTATCTGCAACAGAACTGATGAAAAAATATCTAAATACAGTAATAAAGTATTTAGCAGGGATATATTTAACAGTGATACATAATCAAAATCATAAGAAGCTTGTTCTAATTGAGCTAAATGAAATTAATTTTGAATATTTAAAAAAATATCTCTCTCAGCACCCTAAAGAGCTAGCGAGTTTTAAAAATTATTTTGAATCTCATTATGAGTTTATAACTTCATCAGAGAAAGATTATGTAAATTTAGAACCATGGATTCAGTGGGTATCAGCCCATACAGGAATGAAATTTTCAGAACATAAAGTTTTTAGACTTGGAGAAATGGTGGATTTTAACCACGAACAAATTTTCGAAAAAATTGAAAAAAAGGGTTATAGGGTTGGCTGCATCTCTCCAATGAACTCAAAAAATGATCTTAAAAATCCTGCATATTTTATACCTGATCCATGGACTAAAACGTCTAGCTCAAATGACTTCTGGTCAAGGAGTCTTAAAGATCTATTAGTTCAAACTGTAAATGATAATGCTCAAGCAAAAATTTCTGTGAAATCTATGTTCATTTTATTATTAACTGTACTAAGATTTAGCAGACTTAAATCTTATCCATTGCTAATTAAACTTGTGATTAGCTCTATAAACAAAAAGTGGAATAAAGCACTATTTTTAGACATGCTTCTTAATGAAATTCATCTAAATTTTTTAAAAAGCAAAAAACCAAATTTCAGCACTATCTTTTTTAATGCTGGCGCGCATATTCAGCACCACTATTTTCATAACTCAAGGCATTCTAATAGAGACTCCAAGAACCCAGCCTGGTATGCAGAACAAAAACATGATCCAATTTTTGATATGTTAAAAGTTTACGATTACATATTGGGTTCGTATGGTGATTTATATCCGACCATTGTGGCTACTGGACTATCTCAAGTGCCTCATGATGAGCCAATTTTTTATTATCGACTTAAAAACCACTGCAATTTTTTTGAAAAGTTGGGATTAAATTTTGAAACCATTTTACCAAGGATGACTAGAGATTTTTTAGCTACATTTAAAAATTTTGATGACTTAGATCAAGCAAAAAAATTACTTGAAAGCCTAAAAATAAAAAGAACAAACACCCATATCTTTGAAGAAATTGAAGCTAAAGAACTATCACTTTTTATCACTTTAACTTATCCGATGGAAATAGAAAAAAAAGATATTGTTATAGGAGACAATCAAAAAGAAATTAAATTATCTGAAGATGTCGTTTTTGTCGCAATTAAAAATGGAAAACATTCTGCTAAAGGAACAATTATGTTGCCAAAAAAAGATTTTGAGATCCCAAATAATGAACAACATGTTTCATGCCTATTCAATCTCATAGATAGTTATTTTTAAATAGATTCAATTTAAGTGCTTGAGATGAGAGCTTTGGAACATAAATATTTCATTCAAATTGCTTTGTTATGTTATATTTACAAAAATTATATGAAATATCTTTCACTACAAAACAAGCTATATAAGCTGATTTTCCCAATTTTTTTTATCACATTTTTAGCATCATCACAGGAGCTTCCTACAAATTTCGATGAGTTGGATCAGGATTTATTGCTTCAATTAAAACGTGATGTTGAGGAATCTAAAAGCTCGATAGGACAAGAACTAGATGAAGCTGATTTTGCCCAAAATGACCTTTCAATTGATTCTGAGCTACAAGATGATGAAGAAGATAAAGAACAAGAGGTTCAAAAGTCAAAAATCTTTGGTCATGACTATATTCGAAGTGTACCTAAATCAATTTCTGGTACCTCTGATTTACCAGTTCCTAATGACTATTTAGTTTCATTGGGTGATGAAATTAATGTTGTATTGAGTGGCAGCAAAGATGCTTTATATTTCTTTAAAGTTGGACTTGATGGGGCTATTCAAATACCAGAGGTTGGTACGGTAAATGTATTTGGACAAACAATACAAGAAGTAAAAGCTTTAATCAAAAACTTGGTAAGCCTTGTATTTGCTGGTACTGAGGTAACCGTTAGCCTAGGGTCAATTTCAGCAAAGAAAATTAATATATTAGGAGCAGTAAAAAATCCAGGCAGTTATTTAGTTAATCCATTTTCAACAGTTTTCACTTCTCTTGCTTATGCAGGCGGGTTTGAAGAATATGCATCACTTAGAAATGTAACACTAATTCGAGGTAAAAAGAGAATTTCAATCGATATGTATGATTTTTTGATTTTTGGGGATAGAGATGTAGACATAAATTTACAGCAAGGAGATACTATTTTAATTGGTTCTTCAGCAAATTTCATAGATATTTCAGGAGCAGTAAATAGAGAGTTTATTTATGAATACATATCTACAGATACGGTGAATGACTTGCTTACATTTTCACAAGGTTTAACTAAGTTTGGAAACAAGAATGAAATAGCTCTAGAGGAGCTTAAAGGCAATAATCGTATAGCATACAAAGCGTCTTTAGCAGAAGAAATTGGCGAGCGAACAATTACAAGATTAAGAATTGGAAGAAAAAGTGTTGTTAATAATCTTGGAATCTCCATTGAAGGAAATGGAGTTGAGGAGAGGTTTTTTTTACCATCATCTTTTAAAAATTTAAATGATTTAGTTTCTAGTCTAGAGTTTTCTGATGATATCTACCCATTCTATGCAAAATTAGAGCAAGATTCAGAAAAAGGAATGATAAAAGAAGTTATTTCTTTCTCAATATTAGATGTAGAAACACAAAAAAATATAGAACTTAAGAACAATGTTAAATTAACTTTTATGTCTAGAGAAGATATTGATAATATTCAATCATTGCTATACTTCAGCTTACAACAAGGGGAGAATCTATCCAACACTACAGACCCTTCTAAATTTGATTATTTACAAAATGTTGACCAGGAAATTTTAGAGGATGAAAACTTATTCAATATTCTGAAGATTATTCAAACGACTGATTTACTTACCCTAAGCATTGGCAACAAAACATTTTTTGCACCAGCTAAAGGTACTTTTACGCCTCGCGCTTTATTTAACTATTTTGGATTTGATCAATCTGTTAATGAAAGCACTGTAACAATAAGTACAAAAACTGGATTATTGAAAAGTTCATTTAATCTTGAAGTTAGTGCTGATGATGTAAATCAAATTAATTTTCCAGAATCCAAAGTGACTAACTTTCTTCTTGAAATATCTGGTCAAGTAAATAATCCAGGGACTTTTACAGTTAACTCAGGAATGACACTACAAGAGGCATATGATATGGCTGGTGGCTTCACTGAAAAAGCTGACACTACAGCAATTATCTTTACAAGAAAATCAATTATCGAAAAAGAAAGAATTTCAACCGATCGTGCTAAAAGAGATATTGTAGACTCAATTATCTCACAATTTGCAAACCCTATTAATTCGACTTCATCTAATCTTGAAGGCTTGCTACCTTTAATAGAATTAGTAAATCAAGATATAACCGTAGGTAGATTAACCGGAAGGTTAGAGCCTGGTTCAAGTAATGCAAATTCAATTACTTTGGAACCTGGAGATAAAATCTTTATCCCTTCTGTAAGTAATTCAATTACAGTTCTAGGTGAAGTGTTGCAACCTATTACAACCATCTTTCAGGAGGGTAAAAATTTTCAATATTACTTAGAATCTGCTGGAAATTATACTGAGTATGCTGATAAGAGCAGTATTTTTATTATTAAGTCAAATGGAACATCGGAACCAGTACCGCTCAGGAAAGCTAATAAATATATTTTGCAGCCCGGCGATACAATTGTTATACCGAAGAATATTGACAAGATAAATACTTTGCCACTTGTATCAACATCGGTAAAGATATTATCAGACATAGCATTTGCTGCAGCATCATTAAATATTCTCAGGAATTAAAGATTGCGTAATAAATAACTGAATTTTTTTTCGCCTGATATCGACCAATGGTCACCGTCGGACCAGAAAATTTCATTACAATTAATAAAATCTTCAGACATTAAAAAATTAGTTACTTTTTGCAACGAGATATAGTTTTCTGGGGGGAAAGTATCCTCAAAGTATTGATCAAGTGATTTAAATGCTAAGCTAAGATTATCTCTTGCTTTAAATTCATGGCTGCAGAAAAATTTCTTTATATATTTATTTTGAATATGGGGCTCAATTCTCGGACCTATTACAACTAAGGTTTTTGGAAAAATTTTTAGATTCTCCTTTAGTTTTTTAACTCTTTCAATTTCGACCCTAAATGACGAACTTTCATCATTTAGAGCTAAACGCTCAAGTGAATATTTATTATCTAATTTTTTACCATCTTGGCTTAGAAAAAAATATCCAGCTTGATGAAAGTATATTTTTTTAAATATCTCAGGATAAAGTTTTAGGAAATCACTTAATTCCTGGAAATAACAATTATTTACCGTTATATGTCCTTGGCAAAAATTTGCTGCTATTCCAACAATAAACTTTTTATTCTCTAAATATTGATATGAGTTGAAAATATCTTTTGCATGACTATCTCCAAAAAATAAGACTCCTTTTCCAAAAGTCTTTGCGCATTCTAAGATTCTTTCCTTAAATTCTATTGAAAAATCATTTTTGCTAAATATGCATTCACTATTATCAATAAATATGTCTTTCTCATTTTCTTGTTTTATCTCTTCAAGTAAATTAAGTGTTCTCAATTCCTCGTAATTTAGATTAGCAAAGTAGTTTGAACGATTGCCATCTGTTTGAATTGAATAAATTGCAATAGAAATGCTTAACAGAAATGGCATACTTAAAACTAGTGCAGTTTTTGAAAAACTTAATTGAGACTTATACCTAACTCTAAAAATTTGTTCAAAATATTTCCATGAAATTATGCTCATCAAAATTGAGAGTATTGTAAAAAATATTATTTGGTAAGGTTCAAGATCAATATAGTATATTTTTGCAAATGCAAAAATAGGCTGATGAAAAAGGTAAAGGCTATAACTTATCAACCCAAAAAAGATAGATACTTTATTCATCAATAATGCATTTACAAAACTATAATGACTCTTAACGCTTAAAATCATCAATGTGCCAATTACTGGCAAAACCATAAATAAATTTTTTAATTTATTCTCTACACTAAAAAAATAAAAACTTAGGAATAAAATTAAAAGACCCAATGTCGATAAAATTTTATATTTTAGAAAGCCATTTTTGTGTATGTATATAGCTAAAAAAGCTCCTGCCATCAACTCCCAGGCTCTAGTAATGGGTAGATAAAAAGTTGCTGTTTGAAAGAAAATATTCCCATAGACCCAGAGTGCAAGACTTAAGACGGTAAAAAAAAATATTATTGGCAATAAATGCCTACTAATTGTTTTAACTATAACTATTAAGAAAATAGGAAAAAATATGTAGAATTGCTCTTCAATTGATAAACTCCATGTGTGCAGAAATGGCATTGATTCCGCATTGGATTCAAAATAATCTATTGCTTGCCAAAAGAAAAAATTCGAATAAAAAAATATTGAAGAAAATATACTGTATGAAAATTCCTTAAGTTTAATTGGCTCAAAAAGAAATAATGCTGTTAGAGCTGAGAGAAATATCATTAGAAATAATGCAGGGAAAAGTCTTCTCGCTCTGTTTTCATAGAACCATAAAAAGGAAAACTCATTCTTTTCAATCTTCGGGAAGATAATGCTTGTTATTAAAAAACCACTGATAACAAAAAAAATATCGACACCAATATAACCCCAGCTAAAGAAAGGTAAGCCACTATGGAACATAACTACAGGTAATATGGCTAAAGCTCTTAATCCATCAATTTCTTTTCTGTAATCCATAACTAGAAGACTATATCTATTTAAGATAACATTTTAATCATATAGATAATTATGAAACAAAAATATTTCTTTTCAGATTTAGATGGGACCTTAATTAAAGAGGATATGCTTTTTTTAAACATTAAAGCTATTTTGAAAAAAAATCCTCTGAAGTTTCTTTTTATTCTTCTATATTCTTGGAGAGGGTTACCATGGTTCAAAGATAAAATTGCTTCAAATATAGAGGCAAAAAAATTAGATTATTCAATAAATAAAGAAGTTCTTAGTTTAATTAAACAAAAAAAAGAAGAGGGGTACATCTGTTGCTTGATTTCTGGATCAAATCACAACCTCGTAAAAGAGGTTTTTTATAAATCTATCTTATTTGATGATTATTTTGGTTCAGATGCAAAGGTCAATCTTGTAGGGAAGAATAAGTTAATGAAGATAAAAGAGTTAACATCAAATTTTGAATATATTGGAAATTCAGAACAGGATATCCCAATTTGGCAATATGCTGATAAAGCTTATATATGCAGCAGTTCTAAAAAATTTTTAGAAAGAGCTGTATCATTGTTTCCAGAGATAATAAAAATTAAAGGCAATTAATGAAAAATATTCTAAAGTTAATTCGAGTCAATCAGTGGTCAAAGAATATTTTAATTTTCTTTCCTCTTCTGTTTGGGTTGGGGGATCTTAACCAAATATTTGATTTACTTTTTGGTTTTTTTCTTTTTTCAATAATTGCATCTTCAATTTATATCTTTAATGATTTAATTGATAAGGATGAGGATAAAAAGCATCCCCTTAAATCTGAAAGACCAATAGCTTCTGGAAGTATCTCGGTAAGCAATGCATATATTTTGTTAGGATTATTTTTAAGTTCATCGTTAGTAACATCATATTTATTCTTGCCTACAGAGGGGTTTTATATAATTTTGGCTTATTTAGGATTAAACTCGATTTATTCTCTTTCTCTAAAAAAATTTCTTATTTTAGATCTTGTTCTTCTCAGTAATTTTTATTTATTAAGAATAGTATTCGGCAGCACGTTTTTTGAAACTGAAATAAGTGGATGGCTGTTAATTTTTACAAATTTCTTTTTTCTGGCACTTGTTTCCTTAAAAAGATTGGGCGAACTTCGTGCATTGTCAAATAATGCGGCTGGGATAAAGTCCTACATTAGGGATGATGAAATCTTTTTCATTATTGTTTCAATCGGAAGTGCTATGTGCTCGGTTATTTTCTATGCACTTTATTTATCAAATATTCTGGATGGACTTGGTAATATAAGCTTAATTTTGTTAACTATCCCAATACTAATGGTCAGTTACTTAAGGATAATTCTAATTTTGGTTAGAAAAAATAATGCATTAGATCCACTAAGTTTTGTACTTAAAGATATCCCAACTCTTGTTTACGTTGCATCATTTTTAGCTATATTTTATTTGGGCATAAATCTTTAAAGCATGAAAACTTTTTTGTCTAAGTTAAGTGGCTGGGGGAGAGCATCGCAATATTCAACAAAAGTAACAACTCTTGATATAAATAATGTTTCAGAACAAAGCAAAACTACGTCAATTGCTAGAGGTCTTGGAAGATCATATGGTGATTCCAGTATAAATAGAGAGCTTGTATTAAGCACAAAAAAACTAGATAAAGTTATTTCTTTTGATAAAGAAAAAGGAATTATCAAAGTTGAATCAGGTCTCTCTCTTAAAGCTCTTCTTGAGGTAATAATTCCTACAGGATGGTTTATCCCTGTAAGTCCAGGAACTAAGTATGTGACGATTGGGGGGATGGTTGCTGCAGATGTTCACGGAAAAAACCATCATTGCGAGGGCTCATTTGGTAATCATATTGATGAGTTAGTCATAGTAAATAATGGAAAAAAAATTACATGTAGTGAAGAGAAAAATCATAATTTCTTCTGGAATACTATTGGAGGTATGGGGCTAACAGGAATTATCTATTCTGTGAAATTCAGACTAAAAAGAATATATTCAGACAAAATTATTCAAAGTACAGTTAAAACAAAAAACTTAAAAGAGACATTAGAAGTTTTTCAGAATAACCCTCATTCAGCCTATTCAGTAGGGTGGATGGACCTAAGTGCAAATGGAAAGGAAAAGGGAAGGGCAATTGTTTTTTTTGGTGAGCATGCCACAAAATCAACTAATCTTTCTTCTTTTAGATTTCCAAAATTTAAAATTAAAATTCCATTTATTTTCCCATCTTATATTATGAATAAACTATTAATTGATTTGTTTAATAGATTCTATTTTCTCTTTACCTCAATTTTTCCAAAGAAAATAATTGGTTTAGATAAATTTTTTTATCCTTTAGATTCAATTTTAGACTGGCCAAAACTATATGGTTATAGGGGATTTTTTCAGTACCAAGCTGTATTTCCTATGGCTTCTTCATATTTTGCTATTAATGAAATATTAGATTGCTTGAAAAAAGAAAAAGTGTCATCTGCTGTATCAGTAATTAAGCTATTTGGAGAAGAAAATGCATCACTCTCATTTCCTAGAAAAGGTTTTACCGTATGTTTTGATATCCAATGCAATCGAGATACTGAGCGCTTGTACGGTTTGCTCATGGATATAACTAAAAAATATGAAGGAGGGATTTATTTAGCTAAAGACCAATTCTGTAAGAAAGAATCTATGCCTGACAGAGCAAGATATGAAGAAAAGTTAACGAACATAAAGAATAGTATGAATCAAATGCTATACTCCTCCGAGCAATCAGATAGACTTAAATGAAATTCAAAAATGTTTTAATCATTGGGGCCAACAGCGATATTGCCAGGGAATTTATTTATTTAATCATTGATAAAACAGATTCAATGCTTTTGTTAAGCAGATCTAATGAAAAACTAATCCAGTTTAAAGATTCCCTTACAGAAAATCATCAAGGAAAAATATCTATATTTTCATATGATGGCTCACTAGAATCGATTGATGATTCTTTCAATTTTACTCAAGAATTTGACCTAATTTTCAATGCTGCTGGTTCAAATAATGAAACTAATGTTGATATCGAATCATTTAAGAGCAGTATTAACTCAAATTTTTCAGCCCCATTCTATTTGACATATCGTCTTTCAAAGACTATGACAAGTGGTACAGTTGTTTCCATTTCATCAATTGCCGGAGATAGGGGTAGAATGAAAAATATTTTATACGGTGCAACGAAGTCGGCAATGACATCTGCTATGTCAGGCCTAAGGCAAAAGCTTGCAAATTCAAATGTCTCAGTAATTACAGTCATTCCAGGTTATGTAAGAACAAAAATGACTGAGGGGCATAAGATGCCAAAAATATTGACTTCCTCACCATCCAGGATAGCAAAACTTTGTTTAAATGGTATTAAGAGCAGAAAGAATATTATTTATCCAATAGAATGGCTTCTAATTAGCGTTATTTTGAGATTGATTCCAGAGTTTATTTTTAAAAGACTGAGGTTTTAATGGCAATTTTAGTTACTGGTGCAAATGGCTTTGTTGGCAAAATTCTTCTGGATAAATTGCTTAATACCTTCCCTGGCCAACAAATATATAACATAGACCTAAAACCAGTTAATCGTAAAGAAGTTAACGATTTCACTTGCGATATAACAGATAAGGATTCTTTGAAAAAGATTATATTAGACAATGATAAAGTCAGCTTAATCCATTTAGCTGCTAATATTTTTACAGATAATGTTCCTTCAAGGTTTAGCAGAAAAAAGTTTTTTTTCGATACCAATGTATATGGAACAGACAATCTGTTAGATGTATTCAAAGATAAAATTTCCTCTATATCTTTTTTATCTACAGATATGGTTTATGGAACTCCTGAATCAATTCCTATTTCTACCTCTCATAAACTTACGCCAAATGGTGAATATGGTCTGAGTAAGATAGAAGCTGAAAACCTAATAACAACTTATGCGAAATCACAATCAATAAAATATTTTATTTTTCGACCACGATTAATTGCTGGGCCTGGCAGGTATGGGTTGTTCCTGAAATTATTTTATTTAATTAAGAATAATTTTCCTGTACCTCTCATAGGAGATGGCACAAATAGATATCAATTTATAAGTGTATATGATTGTGCTGATGCATTGATACATTCGCTTAAACCTAATTCAGTTGCTGGTATATATAATCTTGGTTCAGAGAACCCACCCAATGTAAATAGATTATTAAATACATTAATAGAATCTGTTGGGTCAAAATCAAAACTTGTAAAGACCAGCCCTACATTAATCAAAAATGCTCTGGCATTCTTAGACTTGGTTAACCTAAGTTTGCTGTATCCTGAGCAATACCTAATCGCAGATAAAGATTACTTACTTGATACATCAGGCTTGAAAGATAAGTTTGGATTCACTCCGAAATATACGGATATTGATATGATTAATGCAGCCTATAAAGATTACCTTAATCTTTAGATACAAATACATACTTTTTATCAAGCAAGTACTTAAGGTAATAACAAATAGTAAGCCCAATCAATGCTCCAATATTCTGGGCTAATAGTGTTCCAAAATAAAATACAAATGCTAATTCTATACCCCACCACAGGGGAGTAAGAAGTGCTCCAAAAAAAGAATAAAGCAAAAAAGATCCTGCCAAATTAATTTTAGAATTTTTAAAAATATATTTTTTATCGAGTAAAAATTTACCTAATAAACCAGCAGTTGTGCCAAATAATATCTGGACGTAAATACTGATTGCAAAATAACTTAAAGTATTTTGAACTAATAAATTAATAGCTGTTGCGACAGCAGCAAATAGAAAATATAGATATAAATTAGACATTTTTTTATAATGATTATTTATTATGACATTTTTATCTGAGCAAGCTTCATCATACTATGAAAGTTTCTCAAACATTTTCTTAGACCTTTACTTCCTATCGTCAGGATCGTTTTTCCCAATAACTCTTATTTTTATGGTTGTGTTTTCAATGCTAATTTCAAAATTTGGCTTTGAAGGGTTTGGTATTAGAAGGATAGTTGGAAAAGATCAAGTTTTTAACTTTTTCATGACGGCATATATTGCTCTTGCCTTCGCTTATCTTATTTATCCAAATTTCCATGATCACATTGAGTCCAGCGTAAGCATGATGTCAAAATCTTTGCTTTCTGGTAATGCGCTCTACTCATACTCTGATGCCTGGCCCTACTCAGTGCTTGTATATGGTCCTTATCTATTTATCTTTGAAGCTTTGCTTCTTACAACAGGTCTACCAATTATAGAGGCATCAAAATTATTAGGGTTTTTATCTATTTTAGGTAGCTTCATATTAATGAGAATACTGTTCAAAAAAAACTTATCTCTAAATATGTTAATTCTAATTTTGCCTGCAGGATTTTTTTTATTTTGGAATAGGCCAGAACCTCTAATTATTCTTTTTACTTTGTTTTCTTTGTATTTATCAAGAAGTCTTTTATCAATTTATTCAAAATTATTATTTGGTTTTTCTTTAGGAGTTCTAGTCA
Source organism: SAR86 cluster bacterium (assembly GCA_016779525.1). Lineage (GTDB taxonomy): Bacteria > Pseudomonadota > Gammaproteobacteria > Magnimaribacterales > TMED112 > TMED112. Next base: position 73,838 of record JADHNL010000001.1, read on the forward strand.
ATTTAAAGATTTCAATGCTACCAATTGCATTGCTTATATTTTTTTTTGGTGTGTTATTTAGCAAATTGAATTCTAAATCCATGCTCCAGGTTATATCTGCAGGAATCTTTTCACTTATAGTGCCCTTCTTTTCCCATCAAATAGACTTTAGGGATTACGCTGAATTTATTTTTTCTGTAAGTACAGAAGGTATTGATTACTGGATTCTTGCTACTAATTTCATTTTTTTTATCCTTATCATCATATACACAAAACCTTTCCTAAATGGCATCAATTTATCAGTGGGATCAATTTCAATTGTCAATGTTTTATTCTTTCTAGCATTTATTCCGTCAATCAAGCCAGGTGCAGGAATATGGCACTTGCTTCCTATTGTATTCATTTCAGCCTTTATTATTGAAAAATCTAAAGTAAAAAAAGAGCTCTTTGAGGGGAGGCATATATTTAATTCCGTGTGTATGCTTGCTTCAGTATTCTTAATATATTTTTCATTTATTCTCTTCAGTAAGCAAGCCTATTGGAATCAAGTAAAATATGAGCTTGTCTCGATTGAGCAGGAATATCCCGGAATAAAAATGGGTGTGACAGATCTAGAAAGATACGGGGAAACGTTCTACCGAGTCATGTTATCCGGTGATCAATTTGATGTGCCTGCATTCATGGATCTTAATTTTATTGGGCAAAAAGAGACTGAATTTGCTGAAAAGTTAAGCAATTGCACAATTGACTTGTTAGTTTTACCAAATAGTGGAGAACCATTTAGTCTAGAAAATTTTTATACAAAAAAATCCTTATATTCTAATGAGACAAAAGCAAAATTTAATGAGAGATTCGCTCTTATTAAGAGCTTTAACTATTACAATGTATATCAGTGCGCACCATAGATACTATAAAGCAAATTTTTTCCATAAAGGAAATTTCAAATTTTGCCTGGCTAAGCGGTGATAAGTTAGTCAAGCTTATTTTAGGTTTAATTGTTGGGATATGGGTTGCAAGATATCTGGAGCCTATTAATTTTGGAATTCTTACATTTTGGTTAACTTTATTGGGTTTTTTTGAGGTATTTGCCTCTTTTGGCACGCAAAATGTAGTTATAAAAAAACTTGTTGAAGAGAATAACAAAGACCAAATATTAATTGGTGCAATTGCTCTAAGATTAATTCTTTCATTCTTTGCTGCAATTGCATTTGGCATTACTTCACTCTTCTTTAATTCTATGGATATCGAGAACATTCAGTTATTCTTAATATTTATTTTATTTTTTAGATTTTCTGAAATATTCAAATACTTCTTCGAATCAGTAGTACAATCAAAATATGCTGCATGGAGTGAAAGCATTGCTCTAACAATATCCGGCTGTATTAAGATCATTCTTATTCTACTTTCAGAAAATTTAGATTTATTTATTATTGTTGCTGTTTTTGAAGCAAGTATGATACTAATTTTGATGGTTTATTTTGCCAAGAAAAACTTTCCTGAAACAAAATTTCTTAACTTTAAAAAATTTAGGTTAAAACAAACCTACCACCTTATGAAAGAGAGTGTGCCATTCTTTTTGGCCAGTTTGACTGTATTGTTATACATGAAGATAGATCAAATCATGGTAGGAGTATTTTTAGACCCTATTGAGTTAGGGTATTATGCTGTTGCTGTAAAAATCACAGAAGTTTGGTATTTTGTGCCTTTGGCACTTATATCATCTTTTTTTCCAATGTTGATTAAATCTTTTTTGGAAACTGATGCTTTCAAAAAATTAATCTCAAACTTGTTTTTTTCTCTTTTTTGGATTTCAATGCTTGCTTCAGTTTTAACTCTATTGCTTTCTGAGAAGGTAATTATTCTATTATTTGGAACTCCCTATTTACCTTCAGCAGGACTTCTAAACTTATATATATTTTCTGGAGTTCTTGTAGGATTGAGTACATTATCGGATAGATGGTACCAGCTGAACAATTTATCTGATTTTATTTTTTATAAGTCTCTTTGCGGAGCATTAACAAACATAGTTCTTAATTATTTTCTTATCAAACTATTTGGTGTTTGGGGCGCAGCTATATCAACTGTTTTGACCTTATTTATTCTTGTATATATTTTTGATTTATTCTCTAAGAAAACAAGACCATTGCTTTTGCTAAAGGTAAATTCTTTATTAAGGTTTTACGACTTTAAGAAGATTTCTTGAAATTCACCAAATGTAAGGTTTTCAAAATCTAGACTTTTTGAATTTGTATATGTCTTCATGACTATTGATGAAAAATCAAACCTTTGTTTAGAAATTTTTCTAAGTGCCTCATCTAAGAAAACCTTTGTAATCTCGGAATAATCCCTAACAATTATTATTGGTAATTTGGAATACATTTTAGATAAGCAATTTTCTTTAACAATGGGAATTGCTCCAAGCAGAATAGCTTCATATGTTCTGTGACAGTCATATCCTGATCCTTCAGGACTTAAACAAAAAGCATATTTTGCTTGATTCTCCCATGCTTTTTTTCTTGGAACTCTATCTGGCTCATAAAAACAAGAATTTTTAGGCGTGTTTTTATAGCAAGCTTTTCTGTCACCTCTATCTAAGGCAAAATGCCAGTTGCTATAAGCCAGCCTTACTCTTCGAAAAGTATTTTGAGAAGACTTCAATATATTTTTGATTATTATTTCTTGGTCGCTAGGGTGAACTGAATGTTGATAATAGTCTGTATGATAATCCATCCCTATTGGCACATTTATTAATTTGGGGTGAGAGAAGTCTAAATTTTGAGCATACCACTTATCAAGATATGGGTTTTCTAAAATTGTTTGCAAACAATCTAAAGCAAAGTTTTCAGGCTTTATAGTTAAATCACTATCACCAGAAAACAATACAAAATTGTTTCTTATCTTATTCAATTTATATTTTTTAAATCTAGGTAAAGCATCTGAGCAGACATAAATATTCTGAGAGTTATTTTTAATTTGAAAGTTAACATTTTTAGTTGAAGATAGTTGAGCAAGGTTCCTAGTATCGCAATGTGCAAATAGCCCACGAGTATTTAGTGCAAAACATTCTTTGAATGCATCATGTAAAGAAGGGTTGAATCTATGACTAAAATTTAATCTTTCATATTGATTCATCAAGAAATTTTTTATTCCATTTGGTAGATTCTCCCAAAAATTTCCACACCATTTTCTAAGTACTTTTCTTAATGCCATATTTTCTGTAAGAAATTTTTTATTTTTTTAAATGGGGTTTGAATATGCTGTTTGGGCGGATTATTAAGCATGTCTGTTTTTATAAACATCCTCGACCCAGAACTACTAAGAGATTCATTAAATGTTACATGCTCACATATTTCACGATTATTAACTACCCCCCTGTATTGACCTTTGATATAGTGTTCTGCTTTGTAGATGCCTAGACCGCCAAATGCAGAAGTAACTGGGAGGTATTTCATTTCTACATCTAAAGAAACTTGCTTTGAGGTTATAGCTTTCACCAAAGCGTCTTTTTCATTCATTGTTTGTTTAAGTGTTTCAAACTCCTCCCAACAGTCATTTTCTGACCACCCTTCAGCTCTTAAAGCCCAAATGTCATAGTAAATTTTTTGATTAGCAAATATGGCATCCCAATTATTCATATTACTGAGAGCATCAATAAATCCCTCATCATCAATTTTGGTATTTACACCGTCAAAATCAGCTACTATCACAAGAGTATTATTAGATAATTTATTTTGCTTTAACCAGCTTAAAAGCTTATTTCTGCAAAAAGCTAATCTTTCAGTTCTTAATGGATATTTTTCTTGTAGCTTGCCTAATGTTATGAAATTAAAGTTACTATCTTGATCTCTAAGATGACCTAATAACTTTAGAGTATTATCCTTAGAATCACTTTCGAGGAGGCAGAATTGTCTTGTTTTAAATTTTTCTGTAAATTTTTTAATTGCTTTAACATCATTTATGATCGTTTTTTCGACATTTCTTACTGTTCCAAGGATAAAAATATTATAATTCTTTGCTGACATAACACTCTATGAAAAATATATTAGTTTTAGGTGGAGCTGGATACATAGGTTCTCATTTAATCGAAGAATTAATTATACAAAATAAAGGAAATGTTTTTTCATTGGATAATTATTCTTCAGGTTCCAAACAAAATCATATCGAAGGATGTGAGTACATAGAGGGCGAGGCATTTGAGGTTTCAAATTTAATCAAGCATGAAATTAATATTGTTTTTCATCTTGGTGAATATTCTAGGGTAGAAAGAAGTTTTCAAGATATAGACAAGGTTTGGGAGAGGAATATTTGCTCTTTTTTCCCTGTTTTAGAATTTTGTAGGAAAAATAAAACCAAAATTATTTATTCAGGATCAAGTACAAAATTTTCTTTGGGAGAAGTTGGAAAAGATATGAGTCCCTATGCTTGGTCAAAAAGCACCAATACTGATTTTTTGAAAAATTATTCGAAATGGTTCGGTCTCGATTATGCAATTACTTACTTCTATAACACTTATGGCGGTAGGGAAAATTTTGAAGGAGACTTTGCTACAGTGATTGGAATTTTTTCTGATCAGTATAGAAAGTCAGAACCATTAACAGTTGTATCTCCAGGAACCCAAAAAAGATTTTTTACACATGTCGATGATATAATAAGTGCATTAATTCTAATATCTGAACATGGGTATGGCGATGGTTATGGAATTGGTTCTGAAGATCAACATAGCATAATTGAGGTAGCAAAAATGTTTGATAGTCAGGTTAAAATGGTTCCTGCAAGAAAGGGAAATAGAGAAGATTCAGAGCTTGTTACTAAAAAAACAAAAGAACTTGGTTGGACAGCGAAGAAAACTCTTAGAGAGCACATAAATAAAATTAAAGGAGAATAAAAATGAAAAAAGCTTTAGTACTTGGTTGTGGCGGTTTCATAGCTCACCATCTCGTAAATAGATTAAAAGATGAAGGTTTTTGGGTAAAAGGAGCAGATCTAAAGTATCCAAGATTCTCAAAAACTGCTTGTGATGAGTTTTTACAAGGCGATCTTAGAGATCAAGTGTTTGTAAATAATTTAGTAGACCAGAAATTTGATGAAATATATCAACTAGCTGCCGATATGGGAGGAGCTGGATATATTTTTACTGGAGAAAACGATGCGGATGTTATGACAAATTCTGCTCTTATTAATTTAAATATACTTGATGCTGCCCATAAATCTGGTTCAAAAAGAATTTTCTACTCTTCAAGTGCTTGTATCTATCCAGAGTATAATCAGCTTGATCCTGATAATCCAAAATGTAGTGAGGATTCAGCATATCCTGCAGCGCCAGATTCAGAATACGGCTGGGAAAAATTATTTAGTGAAAGGATGTATGCATCATATGCCAGAAATAAGGGAATGGAAGTCAGGATTGCTCGGTACCATAACATATATGGTCCTGAAGGCTCTTGGAATGATGGTAAAGAAAAAGCACCAGCAGCTCTTTGTCGAAAAGTAGCAATGGCAAACAATGAAGGTGAAATTGAAGTCTGGGGTGATGGAATTCAAACTAGATCATTTTTATATATTGATGATTGTATCGATGCAACAATCGCCCTTACAAGATCTGAATTCGAAGGCCCAGTAAACATAGGTTCTGAAGAAATGATATCTATAAACAATTTAGCTTTACTTATTGCTGATGTATCAGAGAAAAAGATCACCATTAATAACATACCAGGGCCAGAAGGCGTTAGAGGCCGCAACTCTGACAATAAACTAATTGGGGAAAAGATAGGGTGGCAACCAAAATATACCTTAAGAGATGGCATTGAAAAAACTTATCCTTGGATAGATCAACAGGTAAAAAATAACAAATAAAATGAGAGTCTTCGTCGCAGGCCACAAAGGAATGGTTGGACGACATGTATCCGATATTATTTCTTCATGCCCTGAGCATGAGCTGATAACTGCTGAAAGAAAGGAATTAGACCTGCTTTTTGAGAAAGGAGTCTCAAGCTTTCTTGCTGCAAATAGTCCAGATCAAATCATAATTTGTGCAGCAAAGGTTGGAGGAATACTAGCTAACTCCTTAAATCAGTATGAATTCCTTATTGATAATTTAAGAATTCAAAACAATATTCTACATGCTGCCAAGGAGCTAGATATCAAAAAAATTATTTTTCTTGGAAGCTCCTGTATCTATCCAAAGTTTTGCCCTCAGCCAATGAAGGAAGAGGATTTACTTTCATCTTCTTTAGAGGAAACCAATGAGGCATATGCAATAGCAAAGATTACTGGTATTAAGTTGTGCCAAGCTTTAAATAAGCAGTATGGATTTGATGCTAGAGCTTTGATGCCAACAAATCTATATGGTGCATATGATAATTTTGATTTAAAAAATTCACACGTAATTCCTGCACTAATAAGAAAGTTTTTAGATGCTAAAGAGAAAGGATTAGATAAAGTTGAAATTTGGGGAACCGGATCTCCCTTGAGAGAGTTTATGCATGTTGAGGATTTAGCATCTGCAATTAAATTTATTATGGACTTAAGCAAAGATGAGTTTCAAGAAGCCTCAAATAATGGGGTATTAATGAACGTAGGATCAAATTCTGAAGTCTCAATAAAACAACTAGCTAATTTAATTAGCGATATAGTTAATTTTGATGGTAGCATTTTCTTTAACACATCGTATCCAGACGGCACTCCAAGAAAATTAATGAACTCTGGCAGACTGCAAAAGCTGGGATGGTATCCAAAGATAAGCCTTAAAGACGGCCTCAAAAAGACTATAGATTGGTATGTTGATAACGCAAATAGTTAGTATTTGGGGCAAAGGTGGAGTTGAGAAATTCATTGAGACATTTCCAGCACCCTCCCAGAAAACGATTGTTGGTAAAGACTTCAATGCATTAAAAAAACTTCTGAATATAAATGAAGAGACATTATATTTTTTTCATTCTCCACCATACTTTCTTTCTATACTTTTTTTAATTTTAAGTGGAAAGGCAGACAAAGTAGGAATCTTCATTCATAACGATCTTCAAAATCTCTACTCATTTTCAAAAAAAATAGTAATTTACCCATGGCTTGCCTTCTTATCAATAATGAATGTAAAAATAATTTATCTATCAAGCTGTAATGATTTTTTAAAAACATTTTGCAAAAGCCCCAGAAAAATGGGATATATATCTGATACTTCATCAAATTTAACAGTTCAGAAAAAAATTAGAAAAAAAATAATATTTGTCTCAAGGCATGCAAAAGATAAGCGGTTAGATAAGGCGATAAAAATTTTTAAATCGCTAGATGCTAGAGATATAACTCTTGAAGTATGGGGCCATGGGTATGATGTAATTATGAAAGAGATTGACTTAACTAACGTTGATTTTTGTGGATATAGCGAGCATCTAGATGAAGTATTTGATTCTAGTAAAATGCTACTAATCACCTCAAAATATGAGTCTGGACCATTAACAGCTATAGAAGCTTTACAAAGAGGAATGCCAGTTATTTCAACATCAGTTGGGGTATTTAAGCACCTTAAAAATGATTTTCGATCTGGTTATAGGGTTTTTAATAAAAACCAAGAGGCAAAAAATTATCTCGAGTATTTTTTAAATCAACAAAACTCTGAAGAAGACCCAAGAGATTTTTTACAAACAATAACCTATAATAAAACAGAATTTTTTGATGAATTGATGAAAAATTTCAAGCTTAGATGAAAGACTTATTCCAGGAATCAATAAAAGTATTATTTGAAAAAAAATACACAATACTTGCATGCGCACTTATGCTTGGATTTATCTCCACTGCAATTACATATGCATTTAAAGACAGATATACAGCAGTATCTAGAACTATTCTTGTGGAGAACCCTTTAATTAGCGGCTCAACTTCAGGAAACTTTGGCATATCAAGCATTCTTGGAGGGCAAACAAGTTTCACCTATGAGCAAGAAAAATCACTTTTCTTTCTTCAATCCAATACCTTTCTTGAAGAATTCTCAAAACAAGAAGAGGTAAAAGAGATATTTAGAAGACAAAGTTTCTTAAACAGTGACTACGTCCTTCCTGCAAAATTTGTCAAGTGGGAAAGAGCATCAAGATCAGTATTATTCTTTCTGGAGTGGTATTCACATGAAGATGCAATAGAGCTTTTAGACCTGTTAGTTAAATCAATAAATAAATTTATGAAAGAAAAAAAATCTTTCTATACAAATAGCTACATTGTTTACTTAGATGATGCTTTGCAAAAGAATCAAAATAGGGAGGTCCAGGATAATCTCTTACAAATTTATCAAGATCAACTAAGAGCTAAAATGTTATTGGATATTGGTGAAGAGCATGCATTTGAAGTTATAGATTTTGCTACTGCAGATAGGAATGCATCCTTCCCTAATAGAAGGCTAATTTTTGTGATAGCTTTTTTATCAGGGATAATTTTTTCATATGTTTTTTTCATCTTGCGAAAAGACTTTTTCGAGTTTAGTGAAAAATCAAAGTGAATTTTTCTGTATTGATTCCATCATTTAATGATATTCGTATTATTGAAACCATAGAATCAATCAAAACCCAGAAGCTCAATGGATTTAATGTTGAGATAGTGGTTCAAGATGGAGGCTCAAAAGAGGATATTGCAAGACAGATTCAAGCATCTTTATCCTCAAAAGACCAATTTATACAGGAGAGCGATAAGGGCATTTTTGATGCTATAAATAGAGGTATCCAATCATGTCGAAATGAGATTATTTTGACTTTAGGAACGGATGATAGAATTCATTCTAAAAATACCTTAGAGGAAATACATCAATTATTCCAAACCGAAAAAATAGATTATGTATGCTCTTCAATTAATTATACAGATGAAGACTGGAACCCAATTAGGCACTGGCGAGCAACTAAGCCTAGTGTTTCGAACATTTTTTTTGGTAGACAGGTAGCGCATTTTGGTTTCTTTTGCCATCAGAATGTTTACGCTGGATTAGGCTTATTTTCTCCAAAATACCCTGTATCCGCAGATTTTGATTTCTTTTGTCGCTTAGCGAAGAGCAAATATAAGGGAAAACTATTTTATCCAACTGCAGTTGATATGAAGCTAGGTGGAAATAGCAGCAAAAACTTTCAAAATATCATCAAAGGTAATAGACAAATTTCTAAAGCGATTATCGATAACTTTAATTTTCTTTTCTTAGCTCATTTTATTTTTAAACCATTATGGAAAATCAATGAATACTTTAAAGCTAAATTGGCAAAATTATTTTAGATTTGAACTTTTAGAAAAAAGAAGGTTTTTATTTTTTGTATTAAGCTTTATCTTTGTTCCTTCATTTTTGCAGATTTTACCATCCGATACGCAGCCCTGGTATTTTTTTTCAATTACTTTTCTTGCATTTGCTTATTTAAAAAATCCTCTTGAATTGAAATTCTTTTTCATACTAATATTTCTTTTCATTCTATTTTTATTTATTCGGCAATTCATTTTTGCAAATGAGCAATCCACAAAGAGTATCTCATATGGTTTCTTCTTAATGATGTTACCAATGATGTCTAAAGATATGTTGCTGTTGTTTAGAAAATACTTCTTTTCTATTATTTTATTCCACATTATATTTGCCTATATTTTAAGCGGTTTAAGTGATGGTCTATACAAAGTTATATACAGTGCAAGAGACGTTGAAATATTAGGTCTAAGATCGATAAGTTTTTCCTACCCTGAACCGTCGTATACTGCAAAAGTTTTAACTTTAACTGCCCTTGGTCTTTACCTAATAGAGGATAGGCAGGGAATTAAGTATAAGTATTACCTAATTGTAGCAGTCTCAATATTTACACTATCATTAACTGGCTTGATACTTGGCACATTAGCAATTCTATCTCTTCTATCATTTCGCAACCAATTGATTGCAATTTTTATTGGAATAACAATACTGCTTTTAATCTATTACGATCAAATTATATTGCCTGGCCGTTTAGCCTTAATTCAAACAGCAATTAAATCTTTAGATATCAATCTTATATTCCTAGATGCAAGTTTTGTAAGTAGGGTTGAATCCTTTGAAGTTATTCTTAATGAGTTTAGAAGATTCTCATTTCTGGGCGATGCACTGTCCAATGAAGCAATTTCCTTTTTATCTTTGGTATATTTGGGATGGTTGGGTATGTTTGCAATTGTTTTTTCGGCATTAAACTTTTTATTAATGCTCTTTCGAGGAAAGGTATTTCTATTCCTTGTTTTTATTTTCTGCACCTATTCAGATACATTTGTCTATCCCGCAACTGCAATTTTTATCATGGGATGTTTTTATAATAATTTAAACTTTTTGCAGAAACTAAGGCGCCCATTGTGAATAAATTTAATATTGTTGCCCCAATAAATAAGATTCCTTCTACTTTTAAATTGTTTCTACATTCAATTGAAAATCAAGATTACAAAGAAAAAAAGCTTTTCCTCATAATTGATAATAATCCTACATTAAAAAATGAGCTCTTAGAATATTTTCATGATATCAATTTTGATTACACAATTATGGAAAATAATGGCACATCAGGTCCTTCTGCAACAAGAAATTTAGCTATAAGTCATCTAAATGATGGCTTCATAACTTTCCTAGATTCAGATGATATGTTGGGGAAAAATTACTTGAGAAAAATGAGTAATTTTTTAGAAAAAAACCCAAATATAAAAGCAGTCGCAGCATCAGGAACCAAGTTTGCTATGGATGTTAAACAGAATCTAATTCTTAGAGGCAAGAGTAATCTAATATTTAAATCTGGTTCTATGTCTGAGGCTCAAGTATTTTTAAATGAAATTGGCTCAATCTCTGGGTTTACTGTATCTGCTAATAATAAAGTATTGTTTGATGAATCAATGTTTTTTCTCGAAGATTATGACTTTTATTTAAAAAATATTGCAAAGGGTATTCAAATTTTTTCAAATTCTGAAGCTGAGTATTTTTATTTCGTTGGTTTAGGACCTAAAAAATATGATAGAAACAGACAAAAGTACGCATGCAACAAAATCAATGAAAATAATAGAAAAATAAGCAAAAACTTTCTTAATAATTTATTGCTTTATATGCAATCAAATAAATTAAGACTCAGGCACTCAGACAATAAATTTAGAGCTTCCATAATAATGCTATTTATTTTTCTTCTATCTCCAAGTCACTCATTAAGGTTCTTCAGGAGATTATTTAATGTCTAAAATCTTAAGCATAATAACTCCTACTTTTAAGGACTATAAAATTTTAAAAACTTATGATTCGATTCAACCACTTCTAAAACATGAGGCTGTTGAATGGGTGGTGATAGACGGCTATAAAAGCGCAGAAAATCAACTTGGGAATAAGTTATCTAATTTAAACCATGTTTTATATTTTAATGAAAAGGATAACGGCATATACGATGCAATGAATAAAGGCATTAACAAAGCATCTGGTAAATATCTGTGGTTTTTAAATTCTGGTGATGAGATGGTGATAGATGAAATTAAGTTTCTTGACATTTTAAAGCAAAACTTAATAACTAATGCTTGGCTTAAATTTAATTTTTTAATTAACTCCAAAGAGAGAAATGAAAAGGTAAATTCGCTCTATTTTGTATTGAACTCTCCTAATCATCAAGCTTCGATTGTTTCAAGAGAGCTTTTTAATAACAAAAGATACAACACCAAATTAGATCTGGCAGCTGATTATCAATTTTTTTTGGAGATTTATTACAAGGATAAAATTAAACCAAAACCAATCTATTGCACACTTTTTTCATATGATCTGGAGGGCATTACTGCTAAGCCTGAGCAGAAGAATAAGATTCGAATTGAAAGGATTAAGTCAGCTCTCAATGTGTTTATTCTAACCCTAAACCCACTTGTATTAATTGTGAGCCTTGTGCAGATTTTTGTGTATTTTCCCTTTATAATATGGCCTTCATTAGGGATAAAACGTTTTCATGACTAAAAGAGCTCTCATAACAGGAGTAACAGGACAAGATGGGTCTTACCTTTCTAGGTTATTGCTAGAAAAAGGCTATGAAGTCCATGGAATTATAAGAAGATCAAGCTCATTCAATACCGCAAGAATTAATGACCTTTATCAAGACCCAACAATAGACAACAGAAATTTTATTCTTCATTACGGTGATATGCTTGATGGGCTTAATTTAGTACAGTTAATGGAGTCAATTAAACCAGATGAGGTTTACAATCTTGCTGCTCAAAGCCATGTTGCAGTAAGTTTTGAGACTCCAGAATATACTGCAAATTGTGATGCATTGGGTGTTTTGAGACTATTAGAAGCTATAAGGTTATTGAATCTTAGTCAAAATACTAAATTTTACCAAGCATCTACTTCAGAGCTTTATGGTTTGGTGCAGGAAGTGCCACAAAAAATTTCAACACCTTTTTATCCAAGAAGCCCATATGGAGTTGCCAAACTTTATGGATTCTGGATAACAAAAAATTATAGAGAAGCTTACAATATGTTTGCTTGTAACGGGATCTTATTTAATCACGAAAGCCCTATGAGAGGCCCAACTTTTGTAACTAAAAAAATTACTAGAGGAGTGGCAAGAATAGTAAACAAACTTGATTCTAAGCTTGTTCTAGGTAATCTTGATGCCAAAAGGGATTGGGGCCATGCAAAGGATTATGTGGAAGCTATGTGGTTAATGATGCAAAGAGATGATCCAAAAGATTATGTCATTTCTATGGATGAGCAGTACTCAGTTAGAGATTTTGTAAATAAAATTTTTGAAATTTTAGAAATTGAAGGAGATTGGATTAAATCCGAAAATAGCGAAGAATATAAGGTTTCTAAATCGCCAAAATATAAACACATTGAAGGAAAAACAATAATTGAGACTTCTGAAAAGTACCTTAGACCTGCAGAGGTGGAATCTTTATTGGGTGATAGTACTGATGCAAGAAAGGAATTGGGATGGAAACCAAAATATACATTCGAAATGTTGTGCAGAGAAATGATAGAATTTGACATAGAAAATGAAAGAAATTAAAGGGTTAATAGCTTTTTTTGCAGTATTTTTATTGTCTGCATTGAACATTGCAGCACAATCTATAGAGTCGTTAGGACTGTCTAAAGAAAATTCCGCCTATATAGAAACATTGCCAGATGAGCTTCAAGAAGCTTTAGTAGAGGAACTTGATCAAAAGTTATCCCTTCAACAGCAAAATGCTAACTCAACTGCACAATTAACCCCAAATGTTAGTTCGCTGCTTGATAAAGCCCTCTATGGTATTGACCAGCGTGATCAAAATAAGTTTGGGTATGACTTTTTTAATAAGATTCCACTAACGTATTCGCCTCTTTTTGACGTGCCTATTGCCAATGATTACAAAATTTCAATTGGCGATGTTCTCGTAGTTTCGTTTGTTGGTCCACTACTGGAAGGATCGAATGAGGTAGACGTAGCATTAGATGGCAATATCTTTATTGAAAATATCGGAAAGTTTTATGTATACGGAAAATCAACTGACTCTATAGAGGAAGATATCCTTAAAAAATTGGAAGATATTTATCCTGGAACAGAAATTATTATTTCACCCAAAGAGCTTAAACCTATACAGGTTTATATTTTAGGAGAGGTAGAAACCCCAGGAATCTTTAATTTCAATGCTCTCACTACTGTATCAAATGCCTTGATTAATGCTGGTGGTGTAAAAGATTCTGGATCACTAAGGAACATAACATTACAAAGAATTAATGGTGAAAAATTAAAAATTGATCTTTATGATTTGCTTATCTATGGAGATAGATCAAACGATCAAAGGCTAGTTAATGGAGATACTATTTTGATTAATTCTGTAGGAAGATTTGTAGAAGTTTATGGGGAAGTAAATAGGCCTAAATTCTATGAATTAGATGCTGAGGATTCATACCAAGATTTGATTAACTTTGCTGGTGGATACACTTCATATTCCGATTTCAACCAAACTTCGATCAAATATAGGACAGGAAATTCACTTAGCGATTTAAAAGCCAGTGACTTAACAAATATAGAAATAGGAAGTGTTTTTGAAATCTTTGTTCCAAAAATTGATTTCATAGATAAAGAGGGAGTAAAAGTAAAAGGACCAGTACTATCAGATGCTAAGTTAATACCTGGTTATACTTTGGAAGAAGCAGTAAACAGCCTTGAATTTAACAGAGATTTATATCCGTACTATGGAATTTTAAAAAATAATATCGATAAACAGGGAAGTAAGTATAGATCATTTTCAACCATTAGTCCTCCAAAAGACGTTGTACTAGAAGAGGGCTCAGAATTAATATTTTTCTCAATTCTAGATATTCAAACTCTAAATATCTTTGAATCATACAAGATGGAAAAGCAGGAGATAGAAGAAAAGATTGTAAGTTCCCAACAGCTAGAATTTACAGATGTAAATGATTCTTTGATTAAGGATTCTACTAAAGATGAAAACTTAATAAATTTTACAACTTCAAGAAGATCATTCTCAAATTATGAGATCAATAAATTTGTAGATAAGTACGACAGCTTCAATTTGAAATTAATTGAAGATTTAGAAAATGATTCAGACCTTTTTGAATTTATTGTTTCTGATAAAGTTGATGTATCTGGCGCAATTAAAAGTCAGCTCTTTTTACCTGCAAACGGTGAAACTGATATTTTTAAAGCAATCTCAATGATGGGCGGCTTAAAAAATTCTGCTAATTTATCCGAAGTATATTTTTCTGATCCAACCAACAACATTTATCAGAAAATAGTTGCTGGTGAGACAATTGAAATAAAAAGTGGTGGTGGAAAAGCTATCTCAATACCCGTTCAGGCAAATCTTTCAGTAACAGTTAAGATAGATGGAGAAGTTAATATTCCTGGGACATATACCCTTAAAGAAGGCTCAACATTGCAAGATCTTTATGACTTAGCAGGAGGCTTTAAATCTTCTGCTAGCCAAGAAGCAATTATTCTAAAGAGAGCTGATATTCTTGCTAATGAGGAATTTGCAGTTCAAGAAGCTCAACGTAATTTAATTGTTAGTGTTGCAAATAATATAGTAAATCCCTCTACTGAAGGAACAGGAGCAAGCGCTCTTACAAAAGAAATAATTGATTTATTGGTTCTTTCTGCGGCTGCAGAACCAACAGGAAGGTTAGTTGGAGACTTATCCTACAGCAGTATAAACGCACAAAAGTTAGAGCTCAAAAATGAGGATGATATATTTATCCCAGGGAAAATATCTACTATTAGCGTTTTAGGAGAAGTAAGAAAGCAAGTAACTACACTTTATAGTCCAAGTTCAACATTAAGAGATTACCTTAATATTTCTGGAGGATTTACTGACTTCTCAGATAAATCAGGAATTTACGTTATCAGATCAAACGGAACAAATGTCAAAGGATCCTTAAGTTTATTTGGCGGAAATTCTGTAGTTCTAAGACCAGGCGATACCATAGTTGTTCCAAAGAAACTGCTCCAAGTAAGGGGTCTAGCCTTAGTTTCTACTGCATCTAAAGTAATTTCAGATGTAGCGTTTACAGCAGCATCACTTAACTCATTAAACAATTGATAAATATTAAAATTGTGTTGAGGCAAGTTCTTTTAGTCATAATTATTACATTCCCTTGGTATTTATTTGCGGATGACCAGTCAAAAAATGAAACTGAAGACAAAACAGCTAGAGAAAGAGTGGTTGATGCTGGTAATAGCCTAGGTTCATTCTTTGTCAGAGTTGGTGATGGTATTGCAGATGGTTTTAATAATGTCAGAGCACGTTTGTCAGATTCTGAAGATGAAGATCAGGAAGAAGTGGAGTCTGAGCCAGAACTCGAAAAAGAAGATGAAACTGAAGACAAAACAGCTAGAGAAAGAGTGGTTAATGCTGGTAATAGCCTAGGTTCATTCTTTGTCAGAGTTGGTGATGGTATTGCAGATGGTTTTAATAATGTCAGAGCACGTTTGTCAGATTCTGAAGATGAAGATCAGGAAGAAGCAGCCTCGGGGGGTGTGGATGAGGGTAATTCTTTAAATAATTATGCAATCACTATTATTGATACGACAAAACAACAGAAAAGAAACTTTGATAGTTTTTTAGATAATACTGTTGGGAATTATTTACCAAAAAATGAAAGTTCATTATTCATGAATGAATATAACCTCCCTGGACGCACAATGGCGGCGGGTACTGGCCTAATATATATGCCTTCAGCGAGATTTTTTCCTGAGGGTTATATGATTTACGACAGATCTAAAAGTGGTCCTTATGACCATTTTAGATTAAATTTCATGCCTTTCTCATGGGTTGAGGCAAGTCTTTTCTATAATGATATAAATACTTTACGTTATGGCTTACAGCCTCAGAGGAATCAATCCTATAAAGATAAGGGCTTCTCTTTTAGGCTCAAATTAAAAAATCAGGGGTATTTTCCAGCACTTGCTATTGGTTTGGAAGATTTCGCTGGAACAGGCTTGTGGTCATCTGAATATTTAGTTGGCTCTTACTCTTATAATAATTTTGATGTCACGGCAGGAATAGGTTTTGGAAAGTTTGGTCTTAGAGATACTCTCCCAAATCCGCTTGCGTATCTAAATGAAAGTTTCAGTTATAGATTTGTAGGCATAAAAAATTTAGGAGGAAGCTTAAATTATGATTCATGGTTTGCTGGACCAGCGGCATATTTTGGCGGCTTAGAGTATCTAGTCTCTCAAAAATATAAAATATCTGCTTTGTTGGAATATAATTCGTTCGACTTTGATAAAGAGATCACATATTCACCAAAAATGGACAGAAAATATAGTGATAGATTTGCTCCTTCAAATAGATTTATTGAGAGGTCAAGATATAATTTTGGCCTCAGGTGGAAACCGACTAAAACATTTCAGACTACACTTGCATTCACAAGAGGTAATGAAGTCTCATGGAATTTTTCTTTTATGGGAAATATGTCAAGAGTATCTAGACCGCTTGGCCTAGTAGAGGACATCGATAGACGAAAACCAGTAACAGAAAGACAAAAGATGTATTTAGAGCTGCTTGAGTATTTTAATTCAAAGGGAATTCTGGTGCAAAACCTGAATTATGATTTGGATTCAAAGACTTTAGTAATTAAGTATACTCAAGGGAAAAAGAATGAGGAAATTGATGTAATTGAAGAAATGGATCTTTATATAAGAGGGTCTTATTCTGAAATAGTAACAACTATTTTTACTCCAAAAATTGGTCCTCATGAATTTGCAACAATTTATTATGATAATAATGGCTTTAATAGAATTAATTCTGATAAATATCAGACTAGTTTTAACCCACGTGTTCTTTATCCCTTCTTGGAGTGGTCAGTTTCTCCTGGGTACAAAATTCATTTAGGAAGTCCATCAGGTTTTTTATTTGGCGAACTCAATGCAACCGCGAGAACTACACTGGTTTATAACCAAAATATTGAGGTAGACTTAAGTTATATTTTCCCTTTAATAAACAATTACGATGATCTGGGTTATTTTGCAGATCCTTCAGATAACCTATACCCCCTAAGAGTCAATATCCAAGATTACCTTAAAGGTGGAGTAACAGGGCCAGAGATCCTTCAAGTAAGCTATCAAGAAAATATAGGTGATCATTATTTTCTTGCAATGGCAGGAAACATGGAATTAATGTTGGGGGGAGTCCATTTTGAATACCTTTATAGAAAAACTAATTCTCCTTTTGCCATTGGAGCAGATATTTCACATGTCCAGCAAAGAAGTTTTGAGAAAAGTTTTTTTAAATACCAAAGATATAACTCAAATCTTTATAATCTAAATGCTTACTTTTATGAGGATAACTTTGATCTTCAATTTAAGTTTTCATATGGTAAATACCTTGCAAAAGATGTTGGATATACCTTTGAGGTTGCCCGTAAATTTAGAAATGGTTTTACTGTTGGTGGTTTTTTTACGCGCACCAATCTTTCAGCCAAAGAATTTGGTGAAGGTTCTTTTGATAAGGGCATCTTCTTTTCAGTGCCAATTAATTTGTTCACTTCTAAAAATCATAGAGGAGGATCATTTGGAGATGGATATAGGCCTGTTACTAGAGATGGTGGATCTAAGCTTGGCACAACAAAAAACCTTTTCTCTATAACAACCCTTAAATCTGATTACAACTACCAATAAATCTTTTTAAAACGTATCTTACAGACCTAATATTTTGTAAAATTCTGTTTTATCTATGGAAAACCCAAATATAAGAGAAGAGCTTCAAGAATGGATAGAAGCGCTTGAAAATACACTTCTTTCTGAAGGGAAAGAATATACTGCAGAGTTGCTCGAAAAGGTAATTACTGAAGCACAATATCTAGGTATTGATATAAAGTCTCTTGTAAACCCATCTTTTCAAAATACCGTAAAGATTGATGAAGAGATACCATATCCTGGAGATTGGGAAAAAGAAGAAAAAATAAGACATTTTATAAGATGGAACAGTCTTTTAACTGTTCTGAAGGCTAATAAGGATAGTGATTTGGGAGGGCATATTTCAACCTATTCATCTGCAGCCACGTTGTATGAGGTAGGCTTCAACCATTTTTTTCGAGGCCCAGAAAAACAACTTCCTGACTTAATTTATTTCCAAGGACACTCCTCTCCTGGAATATACTCTAGGGCATTTTTGGAAGGCAGAATAAATGAAACTCACTTGAATAATTTCCGTAGAGAGATTGAAGGTAATGGGCTTTCATCTTATCCTCATCCATGGTTAATGCCAGATTTCTGGCAGTTTCCAACAGTATCAATGGGCTTGGGTCCTATATTTGGAATCTATCAAGCTCATGTAATGCAGTACTTGCAGAAGAGGGGACTTATTTCTGAGCATAAAAACAGGAAAGTATGGGTTTTTTGTGGCGATGGAGAAATGGACGAACCAGAGTCAATGGGAGCAATTAGCCTGGCTGGAAGAGAAAAACTCAGCAACTTAATTTTTGTTATTAATTGCAATCTGCAACGTTTAGATGGGCCTGTAAGAGGTAATTCAAAGATAATTACAGAATTATCGAAGCAATTTCAAAGTGCTGGTTGGAATGTAATTAATCTAATTTGGGGGCGTAAGTGGGATGACTTAATTGCTAGAGATAAAAAGGGATTACTGCAGCAGGTAATGGATCAAACGGTTGATGGAGAGTATCAAAACTTCAAAGCAAAAGGAGGCTCTTATACAAGAGAAAACTTTTTTGGAAAACATCCCGAAGTATTAGAAATGGTCAAGGATTATACAGATGAAGAAATTGAAGAATTAAACAGAGGAGGGCACGATCCTTTAAAGGTTTTTAATGCATATAACAGAGCTTATGAGGATAATGGTAAACCAACAGTTATCCTAGCTTTCACAATTAAAGGGTATGGTATTGGTTCTAGGCAAGCAGATAATGCGACACATCAGGTAAAGAAGCTTACAAAAGAGAATTTAGAAAGTTTTATTGATAACTTTAATCTACCTCTTGATAAGAACACTCTAGAAGACCCATCTTTTTTGACTTTCGATGATCATGTAGAGCTTAAAGAATATCTTCATGAAAGAAGAAAAAAACTGGGAGGATATTTGCCACAAAGAAACACATCAAAAGAATTGCTTGAGGCTTCTAGTGATTTATTTGATGAATTTAGCTTGGAGACTGAAAGGGAGCAATCGACAACTATGGTATTTGTGCGATTGCTAACGAAAATTCTCAGGGATAAGACTGTAGGAAATAGGATCGTTCCTATTGTGCCAGACGAAGCAAGAACCTTTGGGATGGACTCAATGTTTAGGCAGTTTGGCATCTATTCCTCTGAAGGTCAAAAATATGAGCCTGAGGATGCAGATAAAGTTATGTTTTATCGAGAGAGTGAGTCTGGAATTATGCTTGAGGAGGGTATAAATGAAGCTGGAGCATTCTCCGCTTGGCTCGCTCTAGCAACATCATATGCAAATAATAATTTACCAATGATTCCTTTTTATATTTACTATTCAATGTTTGGGTTTCAAAGGATTCATGATTTAGCATGGGCTGCTGGCGATTCAAGAGCAAAAGGGTTTTTGCTTGGGGCAACTGCTGGAAGAACAACATTAAATGGAGAAGGATTACAACATCAAGATGGCCATAGCCATATATTATCAGCAACTATTCCAAATTGCAGATCGTACGATCCAGCATTTGCTTATGAAGTCGCAACCATAGTGGAGCAGGGAATGATTGATATGTATCAATTAAATAATGATAGGTTTTACTACATCACACTGATGAATGAAAATTACTCACACCCTGCTAGACCAGACACAGCCAGCGCTGAAGCAATAATGAAAGGTGCTTATCAGTACAACAATGAGAAATCTGCAGATATTAGAATACTAGCCTCTGGTGTTACATTAAATTTTGCTATATCTGCTGAAGAAGAGCTTAATAAATACGGAATAAAAGCACAGATATGGTCGATTACAAGCTTTAATGAACTTTACAGGAATGCTATTGAGGAAGAAAGAAAAAAGACATTTAATCTTGATTCATCAAAGACATATGTTGAAGAATGTTTTGGGGAACCTCTCCCAACAGTTGCTGTCACGGAGTATATGCGAGCTCATTCAAACCAAATAAGGCAGTGGATAAATGGTGATTATTTAATCCTTGGTACAGATGGTTTTGGTAGAAGCGACACTAGAGAAAAACTAAGAGAACATTTCGAGATAAGCAAGGAACACATTGTTTTTTCTTGTTTAAATATACTGGGCCTTAAAAAAGATGCTGAAAATTATATGAAAAATAATAATATTAAAATATCTGAGGAAGCTCCATGGCTGAAGTAAAAGAAATACAACTAAAGATACCTAATTTAGGCGAAGCTGAATCAACAGAAATTATTGAGCTTAATGTAAAAAAAGGTGATGTAGTAGCAAAAAATGATCCATTAATCGTTCTAGAATCTGAAAAAGCTGCTATGGAAATACCATCGGATTACGATGGTGAGATTAAGGAAATATTTGTTAGTGAAGGTCAAAGCGTCACAGAAGGAATGCCATATGCCGTAATAACTTCAACTTCAGGTCCCATAGAGAAGCAAAAACCAGATTTTCGAAATAACGACTCTGCTGTAAAAAATGAAGCATCTCAGCATAAAAGAGAAGCACCAGTTAACTTTTCAGGGTTAAATGCCGGACCTGCAGTTAGAAAATATGCCAGAGAGCTTGAAATTGATTTAAAAAAAATAATTGGAACAGGAAAAAATTTAAGAATAACTAAAGATGATTTAAAGAAATTTATTCACCAGGGTAAAAGTACCAATACATATAAAGTGGCAAAAGAATCTGATTTTGAAGGACAGGGAAAGTATGTTATTCAGAAACAGAGCAAGATCCAAGCACTTGGCGCAAAAAACTTACATGAATCATGGGTATCAATTCCTCATGTAACTCACTTTGAAGAAGCTAATTTAACCAAGTTTAAGTCAAACAATAAGGAAATTTCTTTATTAGCAGGAATGGTATTTATTGTGGCAAAAGTTTTAAAAGAAATGCCAATTTTTAATTCTTCATTACTTGATCAAGATAGAATCATTATTAAAGATTACATCAATATTGGTATTGCAGTGAGTACAGAAGTTGGGTTGGTAGTTCCTGTCATTAAAAATGCTAACGAAAAAAGTGTTTTAGAAATTTCTGAAGAAGTATCATCTCTTGCAAAAAAAGCAAGAGAAAAGAAATTACAAAAAGATGAAATTAGTGGCTCAACATTTACTATTTCAAGCCTCGGTAAAATTGGAGGTGTTGGATTTACCCCAATTATTAACCCTCCAGAAGTAGCTATAATTTCACTATCCAGATCAAAAAAAGAGCTTTTCTTGTCAAAGAGCACAATACAAGAAAGAGAGTTATTACCTTTTGCAATGTCATACGATCATAGAGTTATAAATGGTTCAGATGCAGGTCAATTTATGTTAAGAATAAAAAAGCTTTTTGAGGATGAAAGAGTTTCATGACAGATATTTTTTTAGTTTCATTTCTCCTTGCATTATTTTTTTGGATTTCAAATGGAAGGATATCCTGGTTAAAAAAGATTTTTCTTCCTAGGTCTGTAATTACAGATCCACAATCAATCCATAAAAAAAGTATTTCAAGACTTGGCGGCACTTCAATTTTCCTTTCAATTTTAATTACAGCTTTTTTTATTAATAATGACCAAGAAATCTACGAGCAGACTAGAGCGGTGATTTTATGCTCAATTCCAATGTTTATTGCTGGCATAATTGATGATTTGAGACTTTCAAGCTCTGCTTATCTACGTATTGCGATTATGTCGATAAGTGGATTTTTGACATGGTACATCCTTGATTTAAGAATTGAATCTGTAGACGTTTGGTTTTTGGATTATTTTTTGCAAATTCCATTAATGCAATTTCTATTTATTTGTGTAGCTGTTGTTGGGGTTTCAAATGCTTTCAATATAGTTGATGGCTTTAATGGTCTTGTTAAATCTCATGTTTTAGCTATTGGACTTTCTCTGATCGCTGGATTATCAATTAATAACCAGCAAGAAACTACATTATTTTTTCTAGTAGTCATCTTTTCAACTTTGGGTGTTTTTATATTTAACTTTCCTTTTGGCAAAATATTTTTAGGTGATTCAGGCGCATATTTGCTTGGCTTTTTAGTTTCAATAGCAGTGATCTTTCATTACCAGCAAAATGATCTTTCACCTTGGTATGTTTTAGTATTGCTAAGTTATCCAGTTTTTGAGGTAATATTTTCTGTTATTAGAAAAATTAAAATTAAAAGATCACCTCTGAAGCCTGATGATCTGCATTTACATATGTTAATTCATAAGCGTGTAAAAAAATCCTTTGGAGTATCTGAAGACTTTTTTTGGCTAAATCATATTTGTGTTACGGGCATCCTCTTTTCATTTAATTTCCCTTTCTTGCTGCTTGCTCAAACCTTTTCGACTAGCTCTATTTCTTTAATGTTTATTGCTTTAATTTATGTGCTGTCATATTCAGCTGTATACTTTTTATCTTTGTCTAGCAAGGATAGGCTTAGAATCTTTGGAACAAATAATGAATAAAGTCCTGGTCTTAGGCTCAGCTGGATACATAGGTGGTAGTGTTTGTAGTCGTTTGCTAGAAGGGGGCAATAAGGTTACTGGCATAGATAGTTTAGTAAATAGTAAGATTGATAATACTCTTTATTTAGAAAAAAAGTACCCAAATAATTTTCGTTTTATTAAGGCTGATTTAGTAAGAGAAATTGAGAAGATTATTTTGGAGACTAAAAATGAAAAGTTTGATGTAATAATACATTTTGCTGCTCTCAAATCTGTTGAGGAATCTCAATCAAATCCTGAGCTTTATTGGAAAAATAATGTAATCTCCACTCTAAATGTGTTAGATCTAATGAGCAAAAAAGGCATAAGAAAAATAATTTATAGCTCCTCTGCAACGGTTTATGGCGAAAGGGTTAAGAGCCCAATTTTAGAAACACAAAAATTTGACTCTATTTCCTGCTACGGTAGCACAAAAATTGCTAATGAATTGCTCTTAAACGATTATGCAAATAGCGGAAAAATTGATGCTTTATCGCTTAGATATTTTAATCCTGGTGGAGTGCTTGAAAATAAGATTTTCAAGGATTATATAGATGGACCCAACATTTTCCCAAAACTAATTAAGTCATCTATAGCCTCTCAGTCCTTTAAAATATTTGGCACAGATTATCCTACTAGAGATGGAACCCCAGAAAGAGATTACATACATATAAAGGATTTAGTTTCTGGACATATTTCTGGGATGAATTTTATCTCTCAGTTTAAAGGCTATGAATCAGTAAATCTTGGAACGGGAAGAAGTACTAGTATTCATGAACTGATAAAAGCATTTGAGAACGGTAATAACATTAAATTAGATGTACGACATGCACAAAGAAGATCAGGAGATATTGCTGTATGTTATGCAAATGTAGATAAAGCTAAAAACATACTTGGCTGGACTGCAAAATGTGATGTGAATGATATATGTCGTGATCTTATAGATTTTTATAAATAAAAAAAGGTGCATAAGCACCTTTTTTTATGAGTCAGATTAATAACTATCCGCTATTCGAACTGTTTGAACTATTCGAACTGTTTGAACTATTCGAACTATTTGAACTGTTTGAACTATTCGAAGTTGAACTAGTTGTTGTAGTTGTTGTAGTTGTACCAGTAGTTGTTGTACCAGTTGTGGAAGTATCCTCATCACCAGTAGTTGTCGTACCAGTTGTGGAAGTATCCTCATCACCAGTAGTTGTCGTACCAGTTGTGGAAGTATCCTCATCACCAGTAGTTGTCGTACCAGTTGTGGAAGCATCTTCTTCACCAGTAGTTGTTGTGCCTGTAGTTGTTGTTGGTGCTGATGTAGGCTCCGGTGTAGGCTCCGGTGTAGGCTCCGGTGTAGGTTCTGGAGTTGGCTCCGGTGTAGGTTCTGGAGTTGGCTCCGGTGTTGGCTCCGGTGTAGGTTCTGGAGTTGGCTCCGGTGTAGGTTCTGGAGTTGGCTCAGGTGTAGGTGCAGGTGTAGGTGCAGGTGTAGGTGCAGGTGTAGGTGTAGGATCATCATCTTCAAGAGCAGTTCCTAAAGCAATTGCTCCACCTAACCCAACTGCAAGCTCTGCTGCAGAAAATTCTCTTATAACGTCAAGTAAACCTCTTGAGCTTTCTTCTGCTGCTTTTTTTGCTGCTTCCTCTGCAGCTTTTTCAGCGGCTTCTTCAGCGACTTCTTCAGCTACCTCTTCAGCTACCTCTTGTCCTGCAGCACCAGAGTTACCAGCAGACTTAGTATCTGCTTTAACAGCAACTTTCTCTTTAGCTGCGTTGACTTGCTCGTCAGGAACAAGCATATAAGTTGGCAGCAGTGCTGCCATGAGAACTATCCTAAGTAAATCTTTCATATTGTGTTTTATTTATTAATACTCACCTACTAGAGTATTAATGGCATTTTATGTTATTTATTTGAGTTTTGCTAGTATTTACTAAGTGTTTTTTTAAAAAACCTAAACTTTATTTTAATTTACATTTATATTAAAAAATCAGATATTTCTGTGATATTTGGCTATCCATTCACGATATTTTTTCTAATAACTTCAATTAAATTATATTTTGAGTTCTTTTTTTTATTGTTTATCACTTATATGTGTTAAGAATATAATGAAAGCACTTAATTATTTGATTAATTTTTTTTTGATGCCAAAAAAAGGATAATAAAGTCTTGCTATTACTTTTATGAACACTTTGGATACCACTTCTGCCTTTTTACAGCAACTTCTTGAGCTTGCAAAAAGAGCTGCCATTAAAGCAGGCAATTATCTTAATCATAATAAAGATCACCAAAAATTAATTTATTCTGAAACAGACAAAGACATAAAACTGGAAATTGATAGAAACTCCGAAAAGATAATATACGAAGAGCTGAAAGGCACAAAGATATCTTTTCTAGGAGAAGAGTTTGGCCTTAAAAAAAAATCAGAAGATGGTTTGCTTTGGGTTGTAGATCCATTGGATGGAACTTCAAACTATTTCAGAGGAATTGACCAATGTTGTGTATCCATAGCATTAATGAGAAATGAATTGCCTTTATTGGGGGTTGTATATAACTTTAATAATAATGACATTTATTATGCTTCTAGGGGAAACGGTGCCTATTTAAATGACAGGAAAATTAAAGTTTCTAGTATTTCAGATAAATCTTCAGCATCTCTGACAACTGGTTTCCCCGCCTCCGAGAAAACCAAAAATACATTAGATTTTCTTGGTGACTTATCTAGATGGAAGAAGATAAGAATGTTTGGAAGTGCTGCGCTTTCCTGCGCCTATGTAGCCTCAGGAAAATGCGATGTTTATCTGGAAAAAGGCATCTATTTATGGGATATAGCAGCAGGAATTTGTCTTGTAGAGGAAGCTGGGGGCAATGTAAAAAAAGAATTAATCCAAAATGATCTATACAGCATTAAAATGTCCAACGGAATATTATGAGGATAGCAATTGTTGCGGATAAAAAAGCAGGCCATCTTAGCCAATGTCTTGGTCTAAGGGATATTCTAAAAAGCCAGTCGCATGAAAAAGGTGTCTTTTATTTAAATCAAAATTTAATTGCTTTGCCTGGTTTTATTGAAAGAGCTTTGCTACTTTTAGGGGAAAAATTTTATTTTTTTATGTTAAAGCTTCTAAACCCTAGTTTGGTGGAATTTAATTATGATCTTGTAATTTGCTCTGGATCAAAAACTGCAATTCCTGCATACCTGCTAGCAAAATCATCGAATGCGAAAATTATTTATATTGGCACACCTAAATATAGAATTATGAAAAAGTTTGACGGCATAATCTCAACCAAAACAGATTTGAGTAAAGTTTATAAAGTCATCACGACCACTTTGCCGCCTACAAAATTTATGCCTTTTGAGAAAGAGAATGCAATTAACTCTAATAGTTTAGTTTTAATTGGTGGTGATGGTTCTGGCTATGATTATGGCGAGGCCGATTGGTATCGTCTTGCTTACG
>JADHNL010000013.1 GCA_016779525.1 SAR86 cluster bacterium
TTCTTGATCAACTTGGTAGCGACTTACAAATGAGGCTCAATATTAAAAATAACATAACCAAATTTAGTTTTGATGTTATAGATAACGATAAAGGGAATGTCGTCACCAGAACTTATGTAGTTGAAGGCAGGGAAACGATTAATACAAGCTTTGGAGAATTTAATTGTATAAAAGTCTCTGCAACTGCGGATACAGCTAGCAAAATTATTTACTATCTGGCACCTGAGCTTGATTATTTCGTTATTAAAAGCCTAGTGGAGCTGAAAAATGGAAAAATTAATACTTTAAAAATTAATAAGAGGCCTAAGTTTTTGGAAGGGTAACGCCTGTCTGCCCTTGATACTTCCCGCCTCGATCCTTGTAGCTTGTTTCACAAACCTGATCTGATTCAAAAAATATCATCTGAGCAACACCTTCGTTTGCATATATTTTTGCTGGTAAATTGGTTGTATTTGAAAATTCTAAAGTGACATGCCCCTCCCATTCGGGCTCAAGTGGAGTCACATTTACTATGATTCCACATCTTGCATATGTTGATTTTCCAAGACAAAGAGTTAGAACTGAACGTGGGATTTTGAAATATTCTATTGTTCTTGCCAAAGCAAAAGAGTTTGGTGGAATAATACATTCATTTGATTTGATATCGACAAAACTTTTAGGGTCAAATTTTTTTGGATCAACAACTGATGAAAAAGTATTGGTAAAAATTTTAAATTCATCTGCGCATCTAACATCGTAGCCATAACTAGAAACACCATATGAAATAATTTTTTCTCCATCAACTTCTCTGACTTGGTTTTCCTGAAATGGATGTATGAGATCATATTTCAATGATTGCTCCTTGATCCAAATATCAGATTTGATGCTCATTATTCTATTTCTCTTCTTCCGGAAATTGCTCTTCCCAAAGTTGTGTTATCAACATACTCCAATTCTCCTCCCATTGGAACTCCATACGCTATCCTGGTAACAGTAATTTCTTGATCTTGGACATTATCCTTGATGTAAAAAGAGGTGGCATCCCCTTCAACAGTTGGGCTGGTAGCTAAAATAATTTCCTTTATTTTACTGCTAATAATAGTCTCTAAGAGCTTAGGTATGCCAAGCTGATCTGGACCAATGCCATCAATAGGCGACAATCTGCCCATCAAAACAAAATACCTGCCTTGATAGCTGCCAGATTTTTCAATTGCTATCACATCACTTGGATTTTCCACCACACAAATAGTTTCTTGATCTCTTTTGTTGCTCGAACAAATTCTACAGACTCTATTTTCGGTAAGATCTCTACAAATCTCACAATTGTGAATATCCACAATAGCTCTAGATATTGTTGCTGCTAATTTTTTTGCGCCTTCTCTGTTCTTTTCCAAAAGGTGAAACGCCATTCTTTGCGCAGTTTTTTCACCTACACCAGGCAAAACTTTAAATGCAGAAATAAGTTCAAATAATAATCCCTCTTCACTCTTCATGATCTTTAATTGATAAGTTTTCTCTATTTATGTTTGCACCATATTTATTATTTAAGTTTTGCACCAAATCACTTTTTAATATTTCTTCTTTAAAATCATCCAATTCTTTATTTCTAGCTTCTTGCCACTTGGAGGAGGGTGTAACCTGTGCCTCTTTTGCTTCAATAATTGCAATGTCATATTTTGGATATCCCGATTTATGCAATGCTTCAACCAAATCGTTAATATTACTTTCGTTGATCCCAGATACAAAAGTTTCTGAACCTTTAAAAGTTAACTTGGACCCGTCAATATTGTCTAATTGCATATTTGCAAAAAATGCTCTTGACGCTCCTCTTAAATCTAGCCCATCAAATATATTTAGCCAGTTGCTGGATACCAACTTCTGTAAGTTTTTTGGAGGCTCGTTTACCTCTTTTAACTCAATATCATCGTGTTCGTGTTGAGATTGAGTTATTTCATGTTTAGGATCTGGTTCAATTAAGCTGGTTGCATTTTCATGCTTTTTTTTTACTTCGTTTTCGTCATTTAAATTAAATGTCAAACATCTAAGGGCAGCAATATCAAAGCAATCTCTAAAACTGCTTGTTTGTTTTGCATCCATAAGCCCATTGCAAAAATATTGATAAAAAAGGTTCAACTCATCTGCTTTGGAATCTTTATTCACAACGGATTCTATGATCTTGTCATGAAAAAGCTTTAGAGCCCTATCAAATAAAATCTCATAATTAACATCAAGCTCAGAGTACCTTTTAAGTTCATTCACTACTTCAGCTGATTCATTCAAAAGAATCATTTCGATTAACTTTGTAGTGGAGGATATATCTAGGACGCCATGTAAATTTGAAACTTCATTTTCTGATAACTTATTGTCGCAATGTGAAGCAGCCTGGTCGGCCATCGTCAATGAGTCTCTTACCGATCCTTTTGCTAATTCAACCAAAAGATCGACAGACTTGTCATCTGAACTAATACCCTCTGATTCAAATATTCTTTTTAAATTTTGAGAAATTAACTCATCTGGGACCAGCTTTAAATTAAATTGCAGGCATCTTGATACTATTGTTTTTGGGATTTTATGTGCCTCGGTGGTAGCTAAAATAAAAACTACATGGGCAGGTGGTTCTTCAAGCGTTTTAAGTAAAGCATTGAAGCTTTGAATCGACAACATATGCACTTCGTCAATTAAATATATCTTGAAATTACCACTTGATGGTCGGTATTGAACTGACTCTAATAAGTCTCGCATGTCGTCGACACCTGTTCTTGAAGCAGCATCTATTTCGATCAAGTCTAAATGAGCGTTTGAGTTAATCTCTTCACAGACGCTGCAAACATTGCATGTTTCACCTTTTTCCCTATCGTAATTTGTACAATTTAGAGCCTTTGCAAAAAGCCTACCAAGCGTGGTTTTACCAACCCCCCTACTTCCAGAAAATATATATCCATTATGGTAATTTTTATTCTTAATTATGTTTCTTAGTGCATTTACCGTGGTCTTTTGGCCAATTACTTCTGAAAAATTTTTAGGTCTATATTTATTTGCTAATGCCATTAATCTAAATTGTTGAGAGCAGATTTTATTATTTCATAGTTGAATCCTCTGTAGGACAAAAATCGTAAAATCTTTTCTTTTTCTTTGCCCTCAGGTAGTTTTGATCTTAATTTTTTTTTTGCTAAATCTTTGCATGCCTCAACCCAGTCAAATTCATCGCTATACAAATAAAATAATTCTTGTTCAATGCCTTTCTCTCGAAGATACATTTCGATATAATTTGGCCCGTAGCCGTTTTGGTATTTTTGCTGAACTACAGCTTGAGCGTACCTTGCATCCGAAAGGAGGTTATTTTTAATAAGCTCAGATATGACATCTTTAATCTCTTCTGAGTTATCAGAGTATTTTGATATCTTGTTCCTTAATTCTTTGACAGAGTATTCTCTTCTGGCAAGGAAATCTAAAGCTTTATTTCTTAAACTAGTTTCCGGCACCCACTAATTATAAGGTACAACTCTAGATCTACCAGCGGATCTGATTATTCTTACTTTATCGCCAGCTTTTACTTCTTGAGCTTCATCCTCAGAAGCTTCTTGAACAATAGCTACCTCTCTGTTATTGCTATCCAATTTTATGATTATTTCTACCCCTTTTTTTCTGGAAATTGATTCGCCAACCTCGGAGCCGACAACAGAACCTACAAGACCGCCAACTATTGCACCAATTTGCTCTGAAGTTTCTCCATCTCCGCCAGCTGCTCTACCTGCTGCTCCAGATCCAACTATTGCGCCTAAAACTGTACCTGAGGTTGCTCCTACATCTCTGTCTCCTTCTATTACGACTGATCTAACCTGAGTAACAACTCCGGTTTGAACATACTGGGACTTGCCTGCTGCATCTCGAGCAACAACATCTGCTTGAAAACCTCCGGTAGCGCAGCCTACAAAAGATAAAATTACGAGGATTGAGATTATTGAATTTATTTTCTTCATGATTCTTTGGATAATGTTAATAGAGGAAAAGTTCCATCGTGGATCTTAAAAATATCCTCTACTGCACAATTTAATACCATAGCTATTTTCAATGCAAGATATGTCGAAGGAATATAGACTCCATTTTCAATTGAATTGATGCTCTTACGAGATACAAGCACTGCTTTTGCAAGCTCGGCCTGGGTTAGCCCTGCTAGTCTTCTATGTCTGGCTAAAAAATTTACAAAGAATTTGTGATTGTTCGGTTTGCTCATAATGTAACGTTTACTGAACTAAATATACCATAAATGTAACTTAAACTTTACATATTTTACAAAATATATTGAAAATAAATGAAATATCAATAGATTTACTAACGTTGATGCTCAGGTGAGGTCAACGTTTTTAACTTGTCGCTTTAAGGAGGACATTATGTTAATTAATTTTACTGATCCTATGTTTTCAAACCGTGTATTAGGTTTTGAAACTCTCGTAGATAGGCTGGAACGAATTTCAAATGAGTCTCAGTCTTCATACCCACCTTATAATATTTATAAGGATGGATTAAAATTTCAGATAGAGATAGCTCTTGCTGGAATTGATAAAAAAGATGTTGATATCGAATTATGCGATGGCATCTTAACAATCACGCACAACAATGGTGAGGAAACAAATTCCAATACCGAAACAGTGCACAGAGGAATAGCCAAAAGATCCTTTAAGCTTAAGTTTACCTTAGCAGAAGATCTTGAGGTAATAGGAGCGGCCTCAAAAAATGGATTGCTAACAATCGATTTAGAGAAGGTTCTTCCTGATCATAAAAAACCTCGAGTAATTGATATAAAATAATATCTTTGGGCGACGAAAGTCGCCCTTTGATTATGAGAATTTTTTGGGCAATACTTTTAAACTTAGCAATTCATGCTGAGGTTGCTAGAACCGATAATGCTGAAATTTCTATTATTGGTTTCAATAATTACATAGAAACACCAGGTAAAGTTCAGCTTGGCTATAAATTCAAACTAACTCCAGGCTGGCACACATACTGGATTAACCCTGGTGATTCAGGAGGTCCAGTTGAATTTATTTTTGCAGAGGGAAATGCTTTCAATATCTCTGACATTTCTTGGCCTGGCCCAGATAAAATTCCATACCCACCTTTAATGACCTATGGTTATACGGATGAAGTGGTCTTCCCTTTTACAATTGACCTAAAGGATCTTGAAGATAAAGAAATTACAATTAAAACAAGGTTTTTAGTCTGCGATGAGATATGCATTCCAGAACAGACAGAACTGGTCTTGCTTTTAAAAAATCAGTTTTTAAATGTCACACAGAATTCTAGCTCGTTATCGAAATGGTTAGGAAGATTGCCTTTAAGGGCTCCACCAGATTTAGAAATCAAGAAAGAGCAGCAAAAACTTGCATTCACTTTTAACGACATTGATGAAAAGAGCTACTATTTCCCAATCAGTGACAAAGAATTTGATTTTTCAAGCTCTCAGTTACAAATAGACAATACCTTGAATGTTGAACTGTACCCTGATTTTACAGGTCCTGCTCAAGGCATTCTTAAAGCTGGGGCAAACTACTATACTATTGACGTACCCTTTGCAGAAAATAATTCAGCCAATGAGTTAAACCTCATTATGGCCATAGTTTTCGCCTTTATAGGTGGCTTGATCCTCAATTTGATGCCCTGCGTATTGCCAGTAGTGGCACTAAAAGCATTCTCACTAGTTAAAAGTGCAGAAGAATCCAATACATCTGTGGCTATTAATGCCTTGGTTTACGTACTGGGTGTAGTGCTAACTTTTATGGGCATTGCCATAACGCTTTTGGTGTTAAAAAATTCTGGTGAATTAATTGGATGGGGTTACCAATTACAATCACCAATAGTTGTTTCCTCGTTAAGCATTTTAATTTTTTTAGTTGGACTGATACTGCTTGGAAATATTTCTCTGGGATCATCGCTTTCAAAGCTTGAGAATAAAAATAACTCCCAAGGATTAGTGGGGTCGTTTTTTACTGGGGCGCTTTCGGTGATCGTGGCATCTCCATGTACAGCACCTTTCATGGGAGCAGCCTTGGGCTTTGCATTAGTCCAACCTGATATTATTTCTTTAAGCATTTTCTTCTCGCTGGCAATAGGCTTTGCTGCTCCATACTTTCTATTTGCTGTAAAGCCTGATTTGATTGGGTTCTTACCAAAACCAGGCATTTGGATGGAGCAACTTAAACAATTGTTCGGTTTAATGATGATTGGAGCAGCTCTTTGGTTATTGTGGGTACTATCTTTACAAATTAGCGCTGACTCTCTTATTGTTGTGCTTATTGCATGGTTTGTTGGTGGGTTAATTATTTGGGTCATATCTCAAACAATCAACATAGCTTTCAAGTTTGGGGTGGTTTTTCTACTTGTTTCTGGATATTTAACAATCTTTGATTGGGATCTAGAAAAAAAAGAATTGCAGACAGACTCTGTAAATACATGGACAACTGAATACGAACAAGAATTAAGATTATCAGACAGCCCATATTTCATAAACTTTACTGCTGCGTGGTGCATAACTTGCCAAGTCAATGAAGCGATTGCTTTCACAAATACAGTTGAAGAAAAATTTAAGATCAAGGGAATTATCTACTTAAAAGCTGATTGGACAAACAGAGATGAGTCAATATTTAAAGAACTACAAAAATATCAAAGATCAGGCGTACCTACCTATGTCTTATGGCACCCAAAGCTAAATGAGCCTATACTTTTAAATGAAGTATTAACTGAGAGTTACTTGCTAAGGATGATTGATGAAATTTAAGATTTTATTCATTTTTTTACTAAATTTAGTTCTATTTGGCTCTGCAAAGATTGATAACACTGCACCAGGATTTACATTAAAGAATGAATATGGTGAATTGATTTCATTAAGTGATTTTTCTGGTAAAGCCGTCATTCTGGAATGGACAAATCATGAATGCCCTTTTGTAAAAAGACATTATGAAACAGAAAACATGCAATCATTGCAAAAAGAATATACTGCAAATGATGTTGTGTGGCTCTCCATTATCTCTTCTGCACCAAATAAACAAGGGTATGTAACCAATCAAGAATCTATAAGGCTTACTGCTGATAGAAATGCTTCTCCAACACATGTGCTGTTTGATACAGATGGAGTGGTAGGAAAAAAATACGATGCAAAAACAACTCCTCATATGTATATCATCGATAAAAATGAGGTCTTAAGATACGATGGTGCAATTGACGATCTAGGAATGACCGGAGCATTATTCAGCACCGATCTTTCTTTGGCAAAAAACTATGTACGTTTAGCAATGAATAGCATTGCTGATAATAAAGAAATTACATATAAGAAAACAAGGCCATACGGTTGCTCAATTAAGTATCCTTAAACATGCTCTCTTTTGAATAATGTTTTGCTTCTAGCAGCTCAAGTTGTATTATTTAGATTGGTAAATACAAGGGAGAGTATATGGAACCATTTGTACTTTTTGGAGATCAACACACGCAAACTTTGATATGGTCAACGATAATAATTGTGGCAATTTGCGTCGCTGCAAATTTTGCTAATAACAACTCACAATCCTTATTAACCAAAGCAATTGGACTATCTCTATTAGTTTTTGAAGCAACCAAACCATTCATTTATATTTTCGGATTTGATAAACCTTGGGAAGAGTACCTGCCTCTTCATATGTGCAATTTTAGTGCGGTTTTGATTGGTATTTTTTTACTAAGCAGAGAGAGAAATCAATTGTTTTTTGAGCTTCCTTTCTATTGGGGTATCGGCGGAGCTACTATGGCCATACTCACACCAGACCTTGATTATGCATGGCCGGATATTGAGTACTTTATGTTCTTTTATGGTCATGGCCAAATATTGTTGGGAATATTTTTTGCCTTAGCTGTTTTAAAGTATCGGCCGCAACTTAAAAATTTTTTCAAAATGGCACTAATTACAATTGTTTTACTGATTCCTATGTATGGCATAAATTTTCTAATTGGTGGTGAGGCAAATTATTGGTACCTGATGGAAAGACCAGATGGTGAATCCTTGATGGATGTAATGCCAGATCCTCCATTTCATATGTTAGGGGTGGCGCCATTGGCTTTGATCGTTTTTTTCATAACTTATCTGCCTTTTTTGTTCTGGGATAAATTTAAAAAGGCCTAATGACTTACGATTACGTAATTGTTGGTGGTGGTTCTGCTGGTTGCGTATTGGCTAGTAGGTTAACTGAAAACCCCAATGTCTCTGTATGTTTGATTGAAACTGGGCCTCCTGATAAATCGCCGTTAATCCATATCCCTGCTATGTATGCATTTCTAGTTAAAGAAAGGGGCGAATCCGAGTACGCTTATCAGTACGATACAGTGCCTCAAAAAGAATTTTCAACTGTAACAATTAAAGAAGGTTCGGCACAGGTCAGTGATAACTTAGGTGGAACCTACCAAATGCCACAAAATATACAAGAAAATAGAAAAGGCTTTCAACCACGAGGAAAAACACTTGGTGGATCAAGCTCAATAAACGGTATGCTTTACGTTCGTGGTCATAAATGGGATTACGATCATTGGTCAAGCCTTGGCAACCAGGGATGGAGCTATGACGATGTCCTACCATATTTCAAAAAGTCTGAAAATAATGAGGTTTTCAGTAACCATTTGCATGGACAAAACGGTCCTCTGAACGTTGCTGGACTTCGGCATGACAATCCCTTTACAAGATCTTTTGTTGAAGCAGGCTCCAAACTATATAAAGAAAATGATGACTTTAATGGTGAAGAGCAGGAAGGCATAGGAATTTATCAAGTTACCCAAAAAAATGGCAGAAGGTGCAGTGCGGCAGTTGCTTTCTTAACCGAAGCAAAAAAAAGAAAAAACCTTTCAATCCTTACAGAAACAACAGTTGATAAAGTAAATTTTGAAAACTTGGTTGCACGTTCGGTTTCCTGCATAAAGAAAGGTACCTCATTTGAGGTAAAAGCCAATAAAGAAATTATTTTAAGTGGTGGAGCCTACGGCTCACCAACTATACTGCAACGCTCCGGTATTGGTAATCAAAGTTATCTAAACTCAAAAAAAATAGATTGTGTGGTTGATCTGAAAGGTGTTGGAGAAAACCTGCAAGATCACCTGGATTATATAACCTCACATCGAGTAGACAGCTGGGATTTAATGGGAGCCCCTTTTAGATCTGGAAAGTTTACCCTTAGAGCCCCATTAGAATTGCTTAAATTATTTTTAAACAATTCTGGTATGTTTACTTCGCCTCTCGCAGAAGGAGGAGCTTTTCTAAAAACTGAAAAAAACCTAGAAATACCCGACATTCAGCTTCACTTTGTTGTTGGAATGGTTGAAGATCATGGTAGAGCTGAGGTGTGGGGCAATGGTTTTAGCTGTCACATGTGCTTGCTGAGACCAAAATCTATCGGAACTGTAAAAATTGCATCGAAGAATCCAAATGACGATCCATTGATTGACCCAAACTATCTGTCCAATCGAGAAGATATCGATACGATGGTAAAAGGCTATAAGATAATGATGGAAATTATGAATTCCGAACCTTTGGCGCAATACCAAAACATCAGATATCCAATAAACATTAATGATAATAAAGCCATTGAATCAGCTATTCGAACAAGAGCGGATACAATTTATCATCCTGTAGGCACCTGCAAAATGGGGCATGATGAAATGTCAGTTGTGGATGACAATCTTCGTGTTAAAGGAGTAAAGAATCTTAGAGTAGTAGATGCATCAATTATGCCAACTCTTGTTGGTGGCAATACAAACGCTCCTACAATAATGATAGCTGAGAAGGCATCTGATATGATAAAAGAGGAATTAAAATGACTCCCGAACCGTTTTCCTTACTAGATCCTTGGCACTTATTAAATATAGTATTTTTTATAAGTGCTGCGGTTTACCTGCCCTTTGCTTTTAGAAATGCTTCGGAGAAAATTAAGGTTTATTTTAGATACTTACTTGCCATGATCATTCTGATCCATGAAACAACCAATCCTGTTTTTAAAATTACCGAACGAGGTTTTGACTGGTGGGATGCTATGCCTATTCATATGTGTGGTTTTTCGTCTTGGTGCATTGCGTTTTACTTAATAACTAAATACAGGCCTCTATTTATTTTTGCATTCTTTTGGGGTCTTGCAGGTGGAGGTATGTCTATCATAACTCCTGATATTGTTTTAGGATTTCCTGCGCTGGAATATTTGGATACGATGTGGGGGCACTCTTTAATTTTGATGGGAGTATTTACTGCAATATTTCAGATGAATGAAAGACCTTTTTTGAAGGACTATTTCTATCTGATGGTAATGACCACTTTTATATTTTTACCCGTAGTCTATTTATTCAATATTTATTTTGGAACAAATTATTGGTTTGTTATTGAAAAACCGTATGGAGACAATCTAATGAACTTTTTCCCAGAACCACTTCCTGGAAAACCGTATCATTTACTTGGCTTAATTCCAGCAGCTTATGCAATCACTTTCCTTTTATACATTCCTTACTTATTGAAAGACAAAAATGCCTAGTGAATTCAGTAGAATTCATTACGAAGAAGTAACCTCGACCAATGATTTATGCAAAGAGGAGCACAAGAAAAGCTCTACAATAACCGTTATAACTGCAGACAAACAAACCCAAGGCAGAGGAAGAAGTAATAAAGCTTGGGCAAGCCCCAAAGGTAATGTGTCTTTTTCTTTTGGTTTTACCAGCTCAGGATTAATTGATGGCTTGAGTGTGAAGGCTGGACTTACTGTAGCTAAGACTATTTCTAAATCTCTTAGAAGGCCTGTCCAGCTAAAATGGCCCAACGATCTCATCTTTGAATCAAAAAAGGTTGGGGGCATATTGGTCGAAGCAGAGAATGTCGAAGAAAAATTTATTCTAGTGATTGGCATAGGTATAAACTTTTCAATAGTACCTAAGGAGGGGCACTGGGGTGACCTAAATATTGACAATTATGAATTGAAAGAAAAGTTTATATCCGAATTAATTAAAAATTTATTAAAAGATATTGTTGATGATCCTTCTCCTGACTGGCATCGAGAATGGAATGAATACTGCGTGCACCTCAACCAAGAAGTGGAACTAGAAAATAATGAGGCTTATGTTTTTAAAGGTGTTAACAATCTAGGAAGAATGATCGGAGAAAAAAGCTCCCAAACATATGAAATATCTGAGAGCTCATTAAAAGTTAAAGGTCTTTATTAACTATTCATTAGTTAAGTAGTAACCATTTTGTTGCCAAAGAAAAAGTTCTTCAGAAAGATCGCCGTGACCTACTAGCTCTCCATCTTCATTGAAAACAAATCTTTCAACATTCCACCAATTAACTTCTGCACCTTCACCGTTGGTTCCAGATAGCTCAAATGCTGCATAAACTACATTGTCTTCAGCAATCAAAGGTCTAAATGTTTTTATAGTGGGGCGATTGTCATATCCTTCCCAGCCTTCTTGATTTGCTAGAACCTGTTCTTTAGTGGCAGTTTGTTCTTGTGCTGCTCTCACTAGAGTCATTGATAGCTCCTCGCCATCACGTTCAAGAACAATATTTACTTCACCACCTATTGCGCCTTGAAAAGGTAGATCTTCTACATTTTCAACCGTTGCCTCTATACCATTAACTGAAATAAATTTATCTCCAGGTTTAAAGTTTTCCTTGGCTGGAGATCTCATTGCTTCAATGACTGTAAGATTTTCCTGGTCAATTTGAAAACCTAGACCGACATATCTACCGTTCCATCTAACATAATCATCAGCAAGTATGCTGTGGTATGCCTTTATCCATTCTTCCTTGGTACCATTGCTCCAAGCATCATATACAGCCTGAATTTTAGCTTTATTTGCATCAGACTGCTTGCCAGACGATGCCTCCGCTCCACAAGCAGCTAAAAGCAATAGTAGGCTTATAGAAAATAGTAATTGAGTTAATCTTTTCATATTCCTCCTTTATGAATTAACTAAATAAAGATAAAACAAATTACAAAAAAAGTCCTTGGTTCAGATAAAAAATACTATTGCTTTACGAAATTGAATTCATTACATTTGAGTGAGGCCAGAATCGTATGTTAAAAATTTACGGCACCGAAGGAGCAAGATCTATTAGACCAATCTGGGTTGCAGAGGAGCTTGGTATTGAATATGAATTAGAAATGATGCCCTTCCCTCCAAGAGTATTTCATAAAGAATTTCTAGAAATAAATATGCTTGGGACCGTTCCATATCTTGTGGATGGTGATGTAAGAATGACTGAATCTGTTGCGATGTGTCAGTACATTGCAGATAGATATGGTCCGACAAATTTACTGATTGACTCATCGGAGACAGATTATCCAAACTATCTAAATTGGTTATTTCACGCGGATGCTACTCTCACATTCCCACAGACAGTTGTTATGAGATATAAAATTATGGAGCCTGGGGTTGCCGATGGAGCAATTGAGGGCTACAGCAGATGGTTTGTTTCAAGATTAAAATTGCTTGAGTCTGAACTAGAAGGCAAAGATTACTTATGCTCCGATCGATTTTCTATTGCAGACATTTGTGTGGTTTATGCAATTCACCTAGCAAAAAGATTAGGAATACATCAAGCGATGAAGCCAAATATCACAAGATGGAGCGATAATCTTTTTCAAAGAAAAGCGTATCAAAAATCAATTAGCTTTAAATACAACGAATAGCTATATTATGCGAAGTTAAATTTTATTATTTTTAAATTTTATTTTATAATATTTTTAAAAGGGTCTGAATGTACAAAAATATCGCACCAATATTAAAAACTAATCTAGATACC
The DNA here is from genome assembly GCA_016779525.1 of SAR86 cluster bacterium. Lineage (GTDB taxonomy): Bacteria > Pseudomonadota > Gammaproteobacteria > Magnimaribacterales > TMED112 > TMED112. The sequence continues at coordinate 12,776 of JADHNL010000013.1, forward strand.
TCGTCAGATATTTTTATAAAAAATAAAGATATGATGCTAGATAAAATTAACTACCTTAACTCATTGCTTAAAGAGGTAGAGATGGGTGGTGGACAATACCATCTTGATAGGCTAGCTGCAAAAGGCAAAATGCCTGTACGGGACCGGGTTAAGAACCTACTTGATCAAGATGCACCTTTCTTAGAGTTATCTCCATATGCAGCTTGGGGTACCTCTTATACCGTTGGCGGAGGGTGTGTCGGTGGAATAGGTGTTGTAGCAGGAAAGGAATGTGTCATCTTTGCAAACGATCCATCTGTTTTAGGTGGAGCAATGAGCGTCTATGTATGGGAAAAATGGATGAGATGCATCGAGGTGGCTCGTGACAATAGATTGCCATTCATTAACTTAGTTGAATCTGCTGGTGCCGATCTTAGAGGAAGGCAAGACACTTCAAATAATAAAGCACGACAGCTTGATAATTTTCATTTTGCCTCCTCAGGACGAACGTTCTATGAAATGACTAAGTTATCAAAATTAAAAATCCCTGTAGTTTCTATAGTTTTTGGTTCAAGCACTGCTGGGGGAGCATATCAACCTGGTATGTCTGACTATAATATTTTTATCAAGAACCAATCTAAGGCATTTCTTGCAGGCCCTCCCCTAGTACAGATGGCTACAGGTGAAATATCAGATGATGAAACTTTAGGTGGAGCTAAAATGCATTCCGAAGTCTCTGGCTTTTCTGATTATCTAGCTGAAGATGAGATGGATGCCTTAAGGATATGTAGAAATGTTGTTAGCCACCTTAACATTGTTAAAAAAAGTAACTTTGCATTAACCACATTTAATAATCCTGTATATGATTCCGATGGATTATTGGGGTTATTTAGTGAAGACCTTAAGTCCCAAGTAGATATAAGAGAGGTCATAATGAGATTTGTTGATGGTTCACAATTTGAGGAATTCAAACCTCTCTATGGCCCATCAATGGTTTGTGGCTGGGCAAATGTTTTTGGCTATCCAGTAGGCATTCTTGGCAATAATGGACCAATTTATCCTGAGACAGCAGAAAAATCAGCATCTTTTATACAGCTTTGCAATCAAACCAATACACCATTGGTTTTTTTACACAACGTTACAGGCTTCTTGGTGGGAAAAGAATATGAGCGACAAGGAATTATAAAAAAAGGAGCTCAGCTCATAAACACTGTGTCTAATTCTACTGTGCCGCATATATCTTTAATCCTTGGCGCATCGTATGGTGCAGGAACTTATGCAATGTCAGGTAAAGCCTACAACAACCGATTTCTTTTTACATGGCCAACTGCAAAAATAGCAGTCATGGGTCCCAAACAGTTTGCAGGAGTGATGTCACTTGTAAGAAGAGCAAAAGCGAAAAGAAAAGGTGAAGAATTTGATGAGATATTAGACAAGCAATTGGTAGAATTGGTTGAAAATGTTGCTGAGCAAGAATCTCTAGCGTTATCGGCATCAAGCATGCTTACTGACGATGGCATTATCGATCCTAGAGACACCAGAAATGTGCTTGGGTTTTGTTTATCTGTGATAGACAACAGCACCATTAAGGGTGCTGAAGGATATGGAGTCTTTAGGTTATGAAAATCCAAAAGATTCTTGTTGCTAATAGGGGTGAAATTGCTCTAAGAATAATAAAAACAATAAGAGAGCTCGGCCTAGATTCAGTTGCAATTTATTCGGATGCAGATATTGATGGCATTCATGTCCATAATGCGGATGAGGCAGTTTTTATTCCAAATGGTTATCTTGACCAAGATCAAATTATACAAAAAGCCAAAGAAATGTATGTCGATGCCATACATCCAGGGTATGGCTTCCTATCAGAAAATGCAGATTTTTGTCGAAAAGTGATATCGGCAAAAATTAAATGGATAGGCCCTGATCCTGAAACCATTGAATTAATGGGAGATAAGATAAATTCCAAAGAATTATGTCTAAAAGAAGGTATTCCTACTCTACTAAAAACCACTAATGCTAAAGATGCTACTAAAATTGGATTTCCATTGCTTGTTAAGGCCTCTGCTGGCGGTGGTGGAAAAGGAATGAGGATCGTTGAAAATAAAGAAGATCTTGATGAAGCGATAGATGCCGCAAAAAGAGAGGCAAAATCAAGTTTTGGTGATGAACGAATATTTCTAGAAAAATATATTAGAAAATCTAGACATATTGAAGTACAGATACTTGGAGACAATTATGGCAACGTTGTTCATTTGTACGAAAGAGAATGTTCGATACAACGAAGACATCAAAAAATTATTGAGGAATCGCCATCACCACGACTGACATCATCTTTAAGATCAGAGATAACCAAATCGGCAGTAACTCTTGGTTCAAAAATTGGATATAAATCTGCAGGCACTGTTGAGTACTTATTTGACGAAGATACCAATGAATTCTGGTTCCTAGAGGTAAATACACGACTTCAGGTTGAGCATCCTGTAACAGAACTTGTAACTTCAGTAGATTTAGTTAAAGAGCAAATTAAAATTGCTGAAGGGAAAAAGCTTAGCTTCAAACAAAAAGATATAAAACAAAATGGATCTGCTATTGAAGTAAGGCTTTATGCAGAAAATCCAAAAAATAATTTCTTGCCAGAAATTGGACAAATTACTTCTCTATCTTATCCAGATTCAAAATCAGTAAGATGGGATATTGGCATCAAGAAAAACGACGTAATAACCCCCAACTTTGACCCGATGTTAGCAAAAATCATTGCCTATGGGGAAACAAGAAAACAAGCAACATCTCTGCTAAGAAAAGAACTTGAAAACACTCACCTCGCAGGAATAAGAACCAACAAAGAATTTCTTATTAAATGTTTAGAAAATTCATCTTTTAAGAGAGGAAAAACAACATCTGACTTTATTGAGCGTGAAAGCAAAAAGCTCTTTGTTGAGAGGAGTAAAAAAGATGTTGATATATTGATGAAAATTGCAACTCTATGGACTCATGAAAAGACTAAAGAGGAAAATACAAGATTGGCCTTTTTACCAAGAAATTGGACTAATGGCACACTTCCTAAATCTTATGTTGAGTACGAGCATGAAGAGGAACTATTTTGTTATGAATATACTGCTGAAAATCAAAAAATACTTATCAATAGAAAACTATTTGAAAGAATCTCCACCTCTACAGCATCGAATATAAAGTTAACTCCAGAAGGAATTACACTTCAGCTTGATGAAAAATTTATAACTGCAAAGGTAACTGAGAATAAAAATAATATTACTCTTAACGATGGCTTTGGAGATATCGTTTTTAAAAAATTACCAAAATTTAGTGATCCTAATGAACTAATAATTGAAGGGAGTCTTACTGCACCAATGCCTGGAAAGATTTTAAAGATAAATATTAAAAAGGGCTCGCAAGTATCTCAAGGTGAGGCATTAATTATTCTTGAAGCAATGAAAATGGAGCATACCATCAAAGCCAACACCGAAGGAACTGTAACAGAGGTATTCGTAAAAGTTGGTGATCAAGTAGAAAATGGTGCAGACTTGATGAAGGTAGAGTAAAAAATGTCTGAGAATCTTATAAGAATTGGCAACTGTAGTGGATTTTATGGAGACAAACTTTCTGCTGCAAAAGAAATGGTAGAAGGCGGGCCTCTGGATGTTTTGACTGGTGACTACTTAGCAGAACTTACTATGGCTATTCTTTATAGCCAAAAAATTAAAAAAGGCCCAAAAGCTGGATACGTTGGAACCTTTCTAAAACAGCTTACTGAGATTGCTGATACGTGTGCTAAAAAAAATATAAAGATTGTGACTAATGCTGGTGGGCTTAACCCAGAAAGCATGACAGAAGAAGCACAAAAAATTCTTGAGACTCTAGGTCTTAACTTGAATATTGCCTACATCACTGGTGATGATTTGTTGCCAAAAATAGACAGCCTAGTGAATGAAGGGGAAAAATTCACTAACTTAGATACCCAAGAACCATTTTCAAATCAAAACATGACCACCCTTTCGGCCAATGCATACCTTGGATGTTGGGGTATTAAAAAAGCTCTAGATGAAGGTGCAGATATAGTAATTTGTCCAAGAGTAACAGATGCAGCAGTTGTAATGGGTCCAGCTGCTTGGAAATTCAACTGGCAACCAGATCAATATGATCAACTTGCCGGAGCACTTACTGCTGGACATATAATTGAATGCGGAGCTCAAGCAACAGGTGGCAATTATTCGTTCTTTAAAGAAGTTCCATCATTTAGAAATATTGGGTATCCGATCGCAGAGATCAAAGAAGATGGCAGCTTTTACATTACAAAACATCCAAATACCGGTGGTTTAGTTTCAAGAGGAACTGTAACGGCACAGCTACTCTATGAGATTTCGTCACCAAAATACCTTAACCCTGATGTTGCTGCTCATTTTGACAAGCTATCCATTGAAGAGGTTGGCGAAAATAAGGTATACGTTGCCAACCACTTTGGTAGCCCTCCTCCAGACACTTTAAAAGTATGCATGAATAATGCAGGCGGGTTTAAAAATACTATGGAACTGATTATCACAGGGTTAGATATTGAAGAAAAAGCTAAAATTTTTACTGATGAGCTAGTTAAATCTCTGGGTGGAGAAGAGCTTTACGATGATATTTCTATTCAGTTAATCCGTACTGATAAGCCTGATGCACAAACAAATGAAGAAGCAATGGCAACTTTAAAAATTTCTGTTAAATCCCAAGATCCAGTGCTTGCAGGACGACTTTTTTCAGCAAAGGTGGTTGAACTTGGCCTTGCAAACTATCCAGGCTGGACTGTGCAAAGCGATATTAATTCGGGCAGCCCTTTCATAGAATACTGGCCGACCAGCATCCAAAGACAAAGAGTACAAGAAATTGTTCATATAAACGGAAAAAGTTTAAAAATTAAGCAAGCCCAACACCAACCAGAACAGAATATTGAAACCGATGATTTTGAGGTTATGAAAATAGATGGTGACTTAAGTGAGGTCCAGCTAGGAAGAATATACGGAACAAGGTCTGGTGACAAAGGTGGTTGTGCAAATTTAGGTGTCTGGGCAAAAGATATGGAGTCATTCAATTATTTATATAGTTACCTTACCGTCGATAAATTTAAGGAACTACTGCCTGATATGGCGCAATATCACATAGAACGATTTTACTTGCCAAATATTTTTTCGTTAAATTTCTTTATTAGAGGAATACTTGGTAATGGGGTATCATCGAATGATAGAAGGGATGGTCAGGCTAAGTCACTAGGAGAATATCTTGGGTCAAAAACCATTGATTGTCCAAAACATATAGTGCAAAAATATCATGCAAATAGATAATTCTGATTTCGCTACTTTACTTGTTTCTGAGACCAATCATATTCTCAGCATCTCTTTAAACAGGCCTGAAAAGAAGAATGCTATCAATACAGTGATGACCAATGAACTTCTCTACCTTCTAGATTATGCAAAACAAAGTAGTTCAGTAAGAGTTATTGAACTTAGTGCATGTGGGGATGTATTTTGTGCAGGAGGAGACCTAAGGTCAATGTCTGGTGAAAGTGAAAGCAATCTCCCAGATATGAAAGGCAGTCTTGCAGATATTGCTATAAAACTTAACGAATTGTGTAAACCTGTCGTTACAAGAATAGAAGGTAACGTTTATGCAGGTGCCCTCCTTTTAGTGTGTAATTCGACACATGCTTATGCATTGGATTCGGTATCATTCTGTGCACCAGAGATAAAACGAGGAATCTGGCCTTTTATGGTTATGGCTGGTTTGTTCAGAGTGGTTTCAAAAAGAGATGGTTTGGACCTAATTATGCGAGGTGAGCCAATCGATGCACAGGAGGCTGCACGAATAGGTTTAGTAAATGGTGCTTTAAACAGCGTTGCTCTCAAAGAAAAAACTAGCAATGTAATTTCAGATCTAGCAAAACTGCCGCCAAAAACGATGACTCGAGGTTTGCAAGCATTTAATCAACAAGAAACTATGAGTTTTTCTGAAGCCATTAAATTTCTTGAGAAAGAAATTCAATACACTCTCACCAGCGATGAGGCTAAAGAAGGTATTTCCGCATTCCTAGAAAAAAGAGACCCAAACTGGGAATAGTGCTTTCAAAGATCTCTATGGCCAGCATTACTGGCTTTAAAGTATAGGTTATAATAATAAATTGTTGGGTAGGTCTGAATTACTCAGAGCACAAGCCTTAGAAGGGGGGAGTATGAATTCTAAAATTTGTGAGATCTTAGGCATAGAGTTTCCATTGGTTGCGTTTAGTCACTGCAAAGATGTAGTTGCACAAGTATCTAAAGCAGGAGGCATGGGTGTCCTTGGAGCAGTAGGCATGACGCCTGAAATTCTTGAGCAAGAATTAAACTGGATAGATGATCACGTCGATGGCAAGCCTTATGGTCTTGATCTATTGGTGCCAAATAAATTTGTTGGTAAAGAAGATAATATGGCTCCATCTGAACTGGGCAAGCACATACCTCAAGAGCATAGAGATTTCCGCGCAGATGTCTTAAAAGATCATGATATTGATGGTGAAGACTTGAGACAACAAACGGATGACTACTCAAACTGGGGAGAAAACATGCAGGAAAGTGGCGCTACCAGAATGCTTCAGATAGGTTTTGATCATGGTGTCAGGTTGTATGCAAATGCCTTGGGAGTTCCACCGAAATGGATGCTTGATCTTTGTAAAGAAAACAATGTGCCAGTCGCTGCACTCGTCGGTAAAAAAGAACACGCCATAAGGCAGGTTGATGCTGGGGTCGATATATTGGTTGTATCTGGCACTGAGGGTGGAGGTCACTGTGGCGATGTCTCAACTATGGTACTTGTCCCAGAAATTGCACGGGCAATAAAAAATTCTAGAGACGTACCAATCCTTGCAGCTGGAGGAATATGTACTGGAGAACAAATGGCTGGGGCGATGGCTATGGGAGCATCAGGAGCTTGGTGTGCATCAGTTTTTTTAACTACCTCTGAGGCAGAAACATCAGAAATAGTAAAAGAAAAAATGTTGGCAGCATCTTCCAGTCAAACGGTTAGATCAAGAAGCAGGACTGGAAAACATTCCAGACAGCTGCAATCTAGTTGGACCGATGCATGGGAATCTGATAAAGCGCCTGATCCCTTACCAATGCCACTTCAAACCATGGTATCTGAACCTGCATTGTCAAGGATTGATAAAGCGGCTGATGTTGGTCACGAAGGAGCTAAAAAATTAGCAACTTATTGGGTTGGTCAAGGCATAGGACTGGTTGAAGAAAAATTAACTGCCGGGCAGACAGTGCAAAAATTTAAGGAAGAATTTATTGAAGCCTACGAAAGATTGAATAGTTTCATGGAATAAAATGTTTAACTTACGAAATACTAGCTTTCTACTTTTTGTAACAATTCTAAATGTTATCAACTTTGTTGATCGTCAGTTTCTAGCAAGTTTTGCGAATTTTATAATCCCTGATTTACAACTTACCAATACAGAGTTTGGTTTACTGACTGGTGTTGTATTTATCTTCTTTTATACTGTAGCTGGCTTATTTGTCGGAACTTTAGCTGACCGATATAACAGAACAAAGATTATTGGTGCAGGTGTAATCATTTGGAGCTTTTTCACGGCAATTTCAGGATTTGCAAAAAACTTTATTACCTTAGCAATACCAAGACTATTTATCGGTATTGGTGAATCTGCTATGACCCCAACAACTATTTCAATCTTGGCAGATAGGTTTGGAATTAAAAAGCTGGGTTTTGCAGCAGGATTTTACTATATGGGTGTGCCTCTAGGTGTTGGAGTGAGCTTGATACTTGCTGGCTATCTTGGGCCTGTCATAGGATGGCGAGGCTGTTTTTATTTAATTGGCTCAATTGGAATTGTGTTGGGTATAGCTATGCTATTCATCAAAGACTCACCTAGACAGAATCAAGCAAATATTAAAGAAAAAAAATCTTTTGCTCAAATGATTTCTTTGTTGTTTAAAGTATTGGGTAGCTCAAAATCACTCATTTTAACAATTGCAGCCGGCACCTTTTACCATCTTAATTTAGGTGCATCTGTCTTTGACCAAGTCTGGGCCATTCAAGATAAAGGTCTGGATAGAGCAGCTTTTGCACAAGCTTCAGGATGGATATTTACAATTTTTGGTGTTTTGGGCAGTGTTTTTGGCGGGACATTTAGTGACTGGGCCTTAAAAAAATACAATTTGCCAAGAACTTGGTTCCTGTTAATTCTTACATTACTTTCCATGCCTTTTGCCTTTACAAGGTATCTAGATCCAGATGGGACATTGTTCTGGGTCGGTATCTGCGTTGCTGCCTTTGGTCTTGGTTGTTTTTATGGTCCTGTATTTGCTGTCATTCAGGAGTTAGTGCCTTCATCTATTCGGGGAACAATTGTAGGGTTCAACCTAGTTTGTCTGAATCTCTTGGGTTTTGTTCCAGGTAGTATTCTTGCAGGGGTTGTCCTTGACAATATGCTAGCATCAGGGGCTGAACTTCCATATACCCAAACGCTTGTTGCTTTTAGTGTGATGTTCTTAATTCTTGGCCCAATCCTTTATTATTTAGCAGGAAAATATTATCAATCAGATAAAGCTGCTCTAGAAAAAAAGTTTGGGTAGCTATTCTTGGAGCCCATTGAGCGTGTGTCTTTTAAAAAATGACCAAATCTCCTCCGATGCAATAATATCGTAATTGGTATTTGTCGTATAATAGGGATTACCAGGCCAAGTATGTCCTGCTCCAGTAAAAGTATAGAGTCGAACTTCCGATCCCTCATCACAACCATCCCATCCGACTTGTAAAGGGATACTATTGTCCCATTGAACTGAATCATAATAATCAACAATATACTGTGCTGTACAGTTATTGTGCTCCACCCAAAAATCCACGACCTTGTCAATGGGCTCCATAAGGTTGGGGATGCCAACTAAGGGGACAACTTTATCTTCAAGGCCATGCATTTGGATAATTGGAATTGGGCGGCTTGGGGTACATTCTTCCAAGGTTTCCGGAGTCATGCTACCAGTCACTGATGCAATTGCTGCAATCCTATTACTTAAATTGCATGCTAGGTGGTAACTCATGAAACCGCCGTTTGACATACCAGTTGAATAGATTCTTAACATATCTAAGTTATATAAAGTCGAAATTATATTAATTAAGTAGTTGCTAAATGAAACATCATCAACACTACAAGGTCGAGAATAACCTCCAACACAAAACGTTGATGAGCCAGTCAATGGGTGAGGCGTGCCTTGTGGATGCAGGACCAAGAAGCCCTCATCGTCTGCTACCTCAATAATATTGCTGTAATACATCTGCTCTTCAGCATTACTGCCATAACCATGAAAGTTAAAAACCATTGGGGTAGCAGCATTCCTATCATAGGATTCTGGGACGTAAAGAATAAAATTTCTTAATCGTCCCTCATGAAATATTGTTCTCTCTAATGTACCAATCTCATGAGGATCTAAATCAACTACCTTAGGTTGGTTTGGGGTAATGCTATCTTCTTCTTGGGTGCTGCCAGAGCCACAGCTATAAAGAATAAAAATAATTAAAATTTGAGTAATTAGCTTCATCTGTGTTTGCCAATATCCCAGTTTGCCAAATATTTTTCTGCTGAACTTTGAGCATCAGGTTCTAAGCTTGTTCCCATGGTATCGTTCCATCTATTTAAAAAACCAAACAAAGAAATAACACTCATAATTTCAATAACTTCTTTTTCAGACCATAGCTCTTTTATTTCTTCCTCCATTTGCAGCGTAACTTTCTGAGGGACTTTGCTTGCTGCTTCCGTAAAGGCCAAGGCAATTTTTTCTTTATCACTAAAACAATCGTGATTCATGTAATCCCAAATATTGTTTAGTCGGTCTTGGGTTGAGCCATACCTATCTGCTGCACGGATCGTATGGGCTTGGCAATACCGACACCCTGTTGTATTGCTTGAAACAAAAGCAATCAGCCTTTTAAATTCTGATGTTAGGCTTCCTTCATTTTTCATGACAGCTTTATTTAAGTTAACAAAAGCTTCCGCTAAGCCAGGTTTAATTTGCATAGTTAAAACTGAATTAGGGCAAAAACCTAAGGTTTCGTTAAAGAATTTAACTAATTCTCTTACTTCTTTGGATTCAATATTTTTTTGTGGCTCAACGAGAGGCATTAAATGATTATATAACAATGGTAGACCCGATTGGACTTGAACCAACGACCTCTGCCATGTCAAGACAGCGCTCTAACCAGCTGAGCTACGGGTCTAGGATCTGTTAATTTAACTTAATATCAGCTATTTTAAAACTTTAATTTAAGGCTTTTGTTCCATATGTCCCAAAAAGCAACGACATCACTCTCATCGGCAATTTTCTATAGTTCAGTAAAGAAAGTCGTTGTAAAAATAACAAAATAAGCAGCCTCTAGCAAATACTAGAGACTGCTAGTGAAATCTTACTGATTGAAAAAGTTATCAACTTTCCAATTTAAATAAGCAAAATGAGGATCACGCCTATAACTGGCAGCAAACTTTTGTATTTGAATCAGGCTGTTATAAATAGCAACTTTTGCAATCTCATCGTATTGTGCTGGAGGTCTACCACCGCCTGGACCACCTTGTGGTGCAGGTGGAGACATTGCTCCAATTAACGCATCAACATACTTAGATTGCAGGTTTCTTTTATAAGTATCTGGAACTTCACCTTTGACAAAAATTCCATTGAATAGGTCTGCTAAGACTTCTTCAGGCATGTATGTATTTCCATACTCAGCTGAATCAACAAGCCTCGTCATTACAGCTGGATTCAATACATGAGCCAATACTCTTGTTTGCATTCCAAGAACTAAAGAATGTAGCTGTGGGTCTTCATTGCCATCGCCACCATAATTTGTAGCTCTCTTCTCTCTTTGTAGATTCTTTAAAATCGATGGGTCAAAAGCCCATACCCCATTTGAAAGAAATTGATCAACAATCAGGTTCATTGCCTCTTTTTGGTTGGCATAAGATACCGGAACATAGGCATCGATACCATCTTGTCCATTGACTACTTTGGTTGCGTAGACGCCACCAATTTGTCTTGAGACAGCATCCATAAATCTACCCTTCTCTCTCACCAAGCTAAAGAAAGTATTGGCAAAGTCATTTTTGGTTTCTCCCTCGTCGTTAAATATAGATGGCAGTTCTGCAATCTTATTGTCTAAGACTTGAAAGCGACCTTTGGTATATTCCACCACTTCACTGGACATATCGTACCTTTTAACTCTTGGGTCAATATTTCTACCTGGACTAGACATAGCATCCCCATCAGTTCCATAAAGGTTTTCACCTAATACGGATAAGGCCAATAACTCATCTCTTTCTACGTCTGTTAGATTAGGCTTATAACCAAATTCTACTGCCCACTCATCGTATGGTCCTGGTGCAGTTGGGAAATATCTACCTTGTTCTAGGCCTGGAGGAGCTAAATTAATAGGGTCGTAATCCATAACCGAACCAATGGTTGCTTCGCCTGTAAGATCTGCATCATGAATCTCAGTAGCGTTGTAAAGATAACTAGCTGCAAAGTTATGTCTTAGCCCTAGAGTATGACCAACTTCATGCAAAGTTAAACTCACTATCCATTGCTCTAATGGGTCGTTTTCTGGAGTCCAGCCCCAAATCTTTCTGTACTGATATCCTCTTTTAATGGCGTTAAATTCTTGAACGATGTCAGCAGCGATTAATTCGCCAGTTCTAGGGTTGCCTATGCTAGGGCCATATCCTGAGAATGACGGCCTAGGTGAGGATGACCATCTAACAACGTTGTATCTAACATCACCAGCATCCCAGTCTGAGTCATCGGGCTGTATTTTTGCGACGATAGCATTTTTAAATCCAGCTTTCTCAAAAGCACTGTTCCAGCCTTCTATGCCTTTAACAACAAATGGCTTGATTTCCTCTGGTGTTGATTTTTCTACCCAAAATACGATGGGTTCAACAGGCTCTGATAGCTCAGCAGTTGGGTCTTTTTTTACCAATCTCCATTTATTGATTAAATCACGCTGTGGGTACAAATCATAAGTTGAAAGATCGGTAACTCTTTGTGAAAAATAACCAACTCTTTGATCTGCAACTCTTGGCTCGAAATTGGCATCAGGCATTTCAACAAAAAGATGTCTTGCACTTATTGCGTTGTATCTAATGTCAGCGACTGCGTAAACAGGTTCACGGCCTCTAGGAGCCGGATTAAAGAAACCAAAGTTAACCTCTACTGCAGTATTCTTCTCATAGTTTCTTACTTGATTTACATAGGTTTTACTTTTATCTAAGTTGCCCAAATTTAGATCAACAAAATCTCTATACTCTGGGGGGAGATTGGGAGAGACACTTGTGAGCATTTCTGAGAGAAATAATTGGTCAGCTGAAATTAAATATCTACCCTCTTCCTCCACAACAGGAGTAAAATCTGAAAGGAATGAGTCAAATATATTTGTTAAGTCAGCCTTTGCAATATTGTTGTCTGTTTCGTTAGAAAAGTTGGTGTTGTTTTTATAGAGACCCAAACGATCTTTGAATTTTCTAAATTCCAATATTGCTCCGTCACCAATTGCTCCACCTGTTATACCAGCAGCTTGTGGACCATTTAGTACGTAAGCAAAGTAAATAAATTCTTTATTTAAATCTGCATCTGCTAGCTCAAGATAATATTTATCTTTTTCAGTGTCTTTATAAAGTTTTAAGAAACCATCTATTAATTCGTATTCTCCATCTTCAAGAAACTCTTCTATAGTTTCATATTCCTCTTTCTCTGGCTTGCCCATCATGTCCATGTTTGGCATACCACCCTCAACTCCTTCAGCCATAGTTGGGGCTTCTGGGGCTTCTTGTGTATAAGCACTTAGGCTTAAGATTAATAAAAATAATATTCTCATACTTTCTCCTTATTTACCCTTTGTTATTGTTACTCTCTATATATTGCTTTAGTTGCAAAATTTTAAAGGGAAATCAGATTAACACATTAAATATTCGATGTACTACTTATTGAAAATAATTTTTTTTGAGTTAATTGGTAGAATTACTTCTGTGCCATCAATGGCATATTCCCAGTTGGAGAAGTTGTCATCTACACCACGAAAGATTATATCTGCCATTATCTTTTCGATGGGAGGTTGAGGAGTTGGGATTAAGTGATAATAGACAAGCATATCAACGTTACTAAGACTTGCTATCTCTGCTACTTCTAAAGGGGTGGCATGATAGCTCTCAATATCAGTGAAGATTTTTGAGCCGTAACGGGCAATATTGTTATCAAACTCTTCACCAAGATCGGCAAGAGTTTT
>JADHNL010000014.1 GCA_016779525.1 SAR86 cluster bacterium
TCTGATATGGTGAGTACTTGCTTATAAAACTCCATTCCTCAGGATTGTCTGGGTCACCATATTCATCTACCCATGAAGCACCAGCTAAGAGCTTGTCATATCGATACATATCTAGAAGTGGGACAGCACAAATAACAGCGTTGAATAAATCTGGACGTTGAGCAACAACCGCTCCAACGAGCAGTCCGCCATTAGACCCACCTCTAATACCTAAGTGCTCACTTGAGGTTACTCCTGTACTTATAAGAGTTTCACCAACAGCAATAAAGTCATCATATGCTCTTTGTCTGTTCTCTTTGAGTGCTGCTTGATGCCAATTAGGTCCAAACTCGCCTCCACCGCGAATATTAGCAATCACATATACGCCTCCTGAATCAAGCCAAGCTCTAGAGAACGCACTTAAATAAGAAGGTGTTTGTGAAATCTCAAACCCTCCATAACCATACAAAAGTGTTGGATTTTTTGAATTTCTTACCATATCAACATTTGATATCTGAAAGTAAGGTATTAAAGTTCCATCTCTAGAAGTTGCGTAAAGCTGTTCTACGTTGTACTGCTCTGGGTTAAATTTACTAGGCCCAGATTTAATTTTTTTAAACTCTTTCGAACCATCAGAGTAGTAAAGGCTGGCTGACTCTGTGAATCCTTGAGAATTTAAAAAAGTGTGGTCAGACCAACTATCTACACTTGAAACAGATAACATACCTCCTTCGAAGCCACGAACTTGATTTTTAATCCAGGTATCTCCTACTTTTTGAAGCTGTAAAACTTGACCAGAAATATTATCAAGAATGCTAACTAGAATCTGCTTATGTCCTATTGATACACTCCTAAGAAAACTTTTTTTAGTGGGCTCAAAAAGCAGAGTTAGAGAGTCTGAGGTAATATTTTTTTCAAGCGCATCATCAATGTCTACTGCAACTAAATCTCCTACTCCAAAACCTTGCCATTCTTCAGCTAGAGAAATAATTAGCAAGTTCTCATAGGTACCATAAACATCAATTTTGAGTGGCAAATCAAGCTTAACAAGCTCTTGCCCTTTAAATAAATGAAGCACTTTAGTAAAGAATGTTGGCCCCTCTAAAACTCCAAAATAGCTGCCATCGGGTCTTATGCTTGAAAACGGGAAGCTAAATATTTTCTCATAGTCTCCATCAAAGATTAGCTTTGCTTCTTCAAGACCTTGGGCTCGATTCCAAACTTTAACTTGTCGAGGATAACCAGATTCGTTCATGGAATCTGGCCCAAAATTAGTTGCTATTAGCAACTCATCTTCATTAAGCCAACTAAAATATTGTTTTGATTCTGATGCAATAAAGCCATCAGAAATAAACTGCTTGTTTGCTAAATCAAACTCTCTAATGACAATTGCATCTTTGCCTCCATCGGACAAACGAACTAGACACTTCTCGTAATCAGGAGCTAAACAGCTGGCTCCTCTCCAGACCCAATTCTTCCCTTCTTTTTGGGCTAACTGATCTATATCAAGAATATTTTCCCACTCAATCTCTTCTGTTTGGTAGGATTCAATAGATGTCTTTCTCCACACCCCTCTGACATTGCTTTCATCACGCCAAAAATTATACATTTCACCATTCTGAATATAAGCATATGGTATGCGATCATCTGAATTATATTCATCAAGCAAAAATTGGTATGTGCTATCAAAGCTTTCAGAACTTTCATACCTTGCCTGTGTAATGTTATTTTGCGATTGAACCCATTGTAGCGCTTCTTCGCCTTCTACTTCCTCAAGCCACAGATATGGATCTTCAACATTTACCACGCTTCCACCCCCACAACTTCCTAAAAAAAATATGCTTACTGTTTTTAATAAATTTTTCATTGTTAAATTCTACTTTTTTTATTACCTTTCCCATAATTTCTAAACACGTTATTATCAATAAATATGCTTGGTTTTATTTCTGACTTACATCTAGATCCCAATGAAAATAAAAGGACAGAAGCTTTCTTAAGCCTTCTTTCAAATGATTGCATTAAATATGAAGCTCTCTTTATCTTAGGGGATTTATTTGAATATTGGGTAGGCGATGATGATAATTCACCTCTTGCTATT
Source organism: SAR86 cluster bacterium (assembly GCA_016779525.1). GTDB lineage: Bacteria > Pseudomonadota > Gammaproteobacteria > Magnimaribacterales > TMED112 > TMED112. The sequence continues at coordinate 2,078 of JADHNL010000014.1, forward strand.
CAAGTAAAAGAGTCTCTTAAAAAATATTCAAGCCAAGGAAATAAAATATATTTTATTCATGGAAATAGAGATTTTTTAATTGGCTCTAAGTTTGAAAAAGATAGCGGCGTTCAAATTCTTAAAGACCAGCACACCATAACACATTCAGGTAGAAAGATTATGCTTTCTCATGGCGATGTTTTTTGCACCGATGATCATGAGTACCAAAATCTAAAATCAAGAATTAGATCAAAAAAATGGGTTGATGATTTTCTCAGCCAGCCTCTTAACAAAAGAATTGCTATTGCAGAAGATATGAGGTCGAAAAGCAAGGATGCTAGCAGCAATAAGCCTGAAAATATTATGGATACTAATAACGATTCCATAGATCACTGCATTGAGCATAATAATTTAGATTTACTAATCCATGGACATACGCATCGCCCTGAAATCAAAAAACTTTCTAATGGCTCAATGAAAGTTGTTTTAGGGAGCTGGGAGGATGAAGGATGGGTTTTTGAATATGATCATGATCATTTTGATCTGAAGTCTTTTTCTATTTAAATATTTCATATAAAATACTGTATATATATACAGTATTTTATGATAGATCTTGAAAACAAGACAGAGAATAATTTTCTTCACAAAAAGCAAAAACACTCAGGGTTTCCTAGTCCTGCCGGTGATTATGTGGAGAATCCAATAAACATTAATGAACTGCTTATAAAAAGAGCTAGCTCCACATTCCTAATGAGATTTAAAGGCAATGAGATGTTGTTTGTTGGTATAAAAGATAATGCCATCCTAGTAATTGATAGAAGCATAACGGCAACAAATGGGAATGTGGTCGTTGCCTCAGTAGATGGGAATTTTATTTGTCGTAGATTGATAATAAACAATAAAAAAATGCTTGCTACTGCTTGCCATAAGAATAGCTATATAGATATAGATCTAATTTTAGATTTTGAGATTTTAGGAGTTGTCACTTCTTCTATAAATATTTACTGATGTATGCCTTAGTTGATTGCAATAGCTTCTATGCGTCTTGTGAGAAGATATTCCGACCTGACCTAAAAAATAAGCCAGTCATAGTATTAAGTAATAACGATGGTTGTGTGATAGCAAGATCACCAGAAGCAAAAAAAATGGGCTTAACCATGGGTCAACCATGGTATCAGGTCAGAGAAAACTATATTGGCAAAGGTGGAGTAGTTTTCTCATCGAATTATGAGCTATATGCTGATATCTCAAATAGAGTAATGAATCTGTTGGCAGCATCTTGCCCTGAAATTGATATTTATAGCATTGATGAAGCATTTCTAAATTTACAAACATATGAAAAAAACATTGATCTAATTAGATTTGCTTTTGAGTCAAAAGAAAAAATTAAAAAATGGGTTGGTATTCCAGTAAGCATAGGAATTGCTCCTACAAAAACACTGGCAAAACTTGCCAATAAGATAGCTAAAGACGATGACAGATTTGATGGTGTAGTTATTCTTCAAGATAAAAAAATAATCCAACATTTTCTAAAGATGGTAGAGATAGAAAAAATATGGGGAATAGGCAAAAGGCTAGCTAAGAGACTGAACGCTATGGGAATAAAAAATGCTTTACAACTTAGCCAAACTGAACCACGCCTGATGGGAGATAACTTTAGTGTTGTTCTGGAAAGAACAATAAGAGAGCTAAAAGGACAGCCATGCTTGGGTACTAACAATATACTGGAACCAAAAAAACAGATTATGGTTAGCAGAAGCTTTGGAAAATCAATAGATTCAAAAAAAATTATCAATGAAGCTATTAGCTTTCATGCTGGAAGAGCAGCAGAAAAACTAAGATTTGAAGATCAGAAATGTAGTTTAATAACAGTTTTTATTAGGTCTAACCCTTTTAACAGAAACATAAAGCAAATATATTCTTCAAATTTTATTGAATTGATCCATCCAACCGATGATTCAAGAGTAATCATCAAGTCTGCTAATCAAATATTAGATAAAATATACAGAAGGGGCTATAAGTATTCTAAAGCTGGGGTGTTATTAAGCAGTTTCTCAGGCAAGCTTGGATACCAAATGAATCTATTTGAAAAATCATGCGATAGCAAAAAGTCAGAAAGACTTATGAATGTTGTTGATTTTCTAAACTTAACAGAAAAGGGTAAGCTCTATTTTGGCAATCAGGGCTATAGAAATACATGGAAAATGAAAAGAGATATGAAATCAAAAAGGTACACCACAAAGATTGATGAGATACCTATTGCAAAATAAATCTAGCTTCTAAGGTATCTGTCAAAATGGGCAACGGAGAGTTCAAAAAACTCTCTATTTATTAGATCTTTAAGCTCAACATTGGTTAAGTTTTTAAAGCTGTTCTTAACTTCAATACCGTAATCTGAAAGATTGAGTTTATCGTCAGATGAAGCACGCAGCAAATCAAACACCCAACATAATGGGTTGAGCTCATCATTAAACATAATCTTATTATCTTTCATAAAATCAAACAGCTTTTGATCGTCTACAATTGAAAATTTATCAGAAAGAATCAGAACTTTAAATTTTTGCAATCTTGAATTTACATTATCTTTTTCAACATCTGAATACTTAATCCAAGCCGTAACTTCGTGAGAGAAACGCTTACATCCGCGACAGATATCATCACCATAAGTTGTAGAACAAATTCCAATACAAGGTGTTTTTACTAGATAATTATTTTTCATTATTTCTATTAAGATAACTTAGTTGTAGAATTAGTGGCAAATTATAAGTACATAATATGTTTGAATCATACAATAAGGATAAAATTACTAGACAGGAGCAAGGTTTACCTCCTTTGCCTCTAAATGCTGAACAAGCGCAAGAACTTATAAAACTATTTGAAAAGCAAGAAGCGCAACAAGAACATCTTATTCTACTTGAAAATGAGGTATCTCCGGGAGTTGACGAAGCTGCTTATGTCAAGGCAGGCTATCTAAAAGAATTGGCTTTAGAGCAATCTCATTCAAATCTGATATCACCCTCACATGCAGTTAAGCTTCTAGGCACCATGCTTGGAGGTTATTCCGTTGAAGCTCTTGTATCTATTTTAAAATCAAGCAATTATCAGAGAGAGGCAGCCGAAGCACTAAAACATACTATTTTAGTTTACGATGCGTTCAACGAAGTTTTTGAGATGTCTTCTGAAAATCAATTTGCAAGAGATGTCATCAATTCATGGGCCGAAGCAGAATGGTTTACCAAAAAACCCGACTTACCAAAGGAAATTGAGCTCAAAATTTTTAAAGTAAGTGGTGAAACCAACACCGATGACTTTTCTCCAGCTAAAGAAGCTTGGTCAAGACCGGATATACCTTTGCACGCACAAGCATTTCTAAAATTCTCAGAAAATATTTCTGACCCCTTAGCAGAGCTAAGTACATTAAAAGAAGATGGCTCAAATTTAGTTTTTGTAGGTGATGTTGTGGGTACAGGATCATCAAGAAAATCTGCAGTCAACTCTATGCTCTGGCATATGGGAGACAATATACCCAATGTTCCTGCGAAAAAAACCGGAGGATTTTGTCTTGGAAATAAAATTGCACCTATTTTTTACAATACCCTACAGGATTCAGGAGCACTACCCATTGAATTGGATGTTGAGAAATTAAATCATGGTCAAAAAATTATTCTTAAGCCATATGCTGGTGAAATTACTGATAAAGAATCCGAAGAGGTGGTTTCCCGATTTACTCTGAAATCAGAAGTCTTACTTGATGAAGTAAAAGCTGGAGGACGAATCAATCTCATTATTGGTCGACAATTAACAGATAAGACAAGAGAGAAATTAGGGATAAAGCCATCCGATGTTTTTCGAAGGTATGGCGAAGGCTCAAGTTCAGAAAAAGGCTTTACTCTAGCCCAAAAAATGGTGGGCAAAGCTTGTGGTCTTGAAGGCGTTAGAGCTGGACAATATTGCGAGCCTAGAATGACTACAGTTGGGTCACAAGATACCACAGGACCTATGACTAGAGATGAGCTTAAAGAGCTAGCTTGCCTCGGATTCTCATCTGACCTAGTGATGCAGTCATTTTGTCATACTGCTGCATATCCTAAGCCAGTAGACCTTGATACACATCGAACACTTCCAGATTTCTTTATAAATAGAGGGGGAGTTTCTTTAAGACCTGGAGATGGCATCATTCACTCTTGGTTGAATAGAATGTTGTTGCCAGATACCGTTGGTACAGGTGGAGACAGCCACACCAGATTTCCGATTGGAATAAGCTTTCCTGCTGGATCGGGTATGGTTGCATTTGCAGCCACATTGGGTGTAATGCCATTAGAAATGCCTGAAAGTGTCTTAGTTAAATTTAGTGGCGACTTACAACCCGGAATTACCATAAGAGATCTAGTGCATGCAATTCCATATTTTGCATTAAAGCAGGGGCTACTGACTTTAGATAAAAAAAGTAAAAAGAATATTTTTTCAGGAAGGTGTTTAGAGATTGAGGGACTACCAAAACTAAAAATTGAACAAGCCTTTGAGCTATCGGATGCATCTGCAGAACGATCAGCATCCGGTTGCACTGTAAAATTAGACAGAGAGCCAATAGTGGAATACCTCAAATCAAATATAACACTCCTCAGGTGGATGATCTCTGAAGGCTATCATGACCCAAAAACTCTAGAAAGAAGAGCAAGAGAAATGGAGGAATGGATAAAAAATCCAACTCTTCTCGAAGCTGATTCCGATGCTGAGTATGCAGCAGTAATTAACATTAATTTGGATGAAATTTCCGAGCCACTTTTAGCTTGCCCAAATGACCCCGATGACATAAAACCTCTAAGTGAAGTAGCAGGTGATGTTGTTGATGAAGGATTTATAGGTTCATGTATGACAAATATTGGACATTTCAGAGCGGCTGGAAAGTTACTTGAAAAATATGGTAAGTCAAAATCAAAATTATGGATTGTGCCACCAACTCGCATGGATGAGCATCAATTAACATCTGAGGGATACTATGAAATATTTGAGAATTCTGAAGCTCAAGTTGAAATACCAGGCTGCTCCCTTTGTATGGGCAACCAAGCTAGAACAGCAGATAATGCTACAGTAGTCTCGACTTCTACAAGAAATTTCCCAAATAGAATGGGAGATGGTGCAAATGTTTATTTAGCATCCTCTGAAGTTACTGCCATATCTTCTCTTCTTGGAAAAATACCAAGCGTTCAAGAATATATTGAATATGCTGGAGATTTGAATTCTATGTCAGAAGAAATTTTTAGATATATGAATTTTAATGAGATTGAGGACTACCTAAAAAAAGTGAGAGAGATGGACATCTCTCATATTGACATTGAAGAGGTTAAAACTTAAATAATCTTGTTTCTTCTAAATGCTGAAGATATTCTTCAGAAATATTAGTTGGATAAATACCATCAAAAATTGATTTCTCAAGTCCATCGAGTTTTGGGTTTAGCTCAATGACAGAGGCAACTAAATCTTCTAAGTTTTGATAAACTAAGTGGTCACAACCCAAAAAACTTTTTATCTCTTCCTGAGTTCGATTATATGCAACTAGCTCACTCCGAGCGGCCATATCAATGCCGTAAACATTGGGGAACTTAACCTCTGGTGCTGCCGATGCTACAGAAACTTTTGAAGCTCCAGCTGCATAACTCATTTGAACAATCTCTTTCATAGTTGTGCCCCTGACAATTGAATCATCTACAAGCAGCACCTTTTTCCCATAAAACTCAGATTTTATTGGATTTAACTTTCTTCTTACCGATGTTCTTCTAAGTTTCTGATCAGGCATAATAAACGTTCTACCTACATAACGGTTTTTTACAAACCCATAGGCTAACTCTTTTTTCAAAACTTCTGCTACCTTGGTGCCACTAGATATTGAGCTTTCAGGAATTGGAATTACAACATCTATTTCCTCAATTGGAATTTCATTCTTAATTTTTTTCGCCAACTTTTCACCCATCAACTGTCTTGCTTCATATACGTTCACTCCATCAATTACAGAGTCTGGCCTTGCAAAGTAAACAAACTCAAATAGACAAGGTGTAAGTTTTGTCTGTTCGCAACATATTCTTGAGAATAAATCGCCTTCGAATGAAATAAAAATAGCCTCACCTGGCAATAGATCTCTTTCTGCTTCATAACCACTTGAAAAGAAAGCAGCACTTTCAGATGCAACCATGTAATCCTTGCTTCCTTTAGCATTTAATTTGGAACCTAGAATCAAAGGTCTTATTCCCATCTTATCTCGAAATGCTAGCAATCCGTAGTCAGTAATTATTGATATAACATTTGTGCTGCCTTCGCACCTTTCAAAAGTTTTTGAAACAGCATCAAAAAACAATTCTGGGCTAGGATCCTTCTGTCTAAAATTAGAGATTTCATGAGCTAGGATATTTAAGAGAACTTCCGAATCAGAGTCAGTAGAAATATACCTTAAATCACTATGAAATAATTCCTTAGCTAATTCTTTGGTATTTGATAAATTTCCATTGTGCGCGAGTGCTATTCCATAGGGTGAATTTACATACATTGGCTGAGCATATTCTTTTGAATTCCCTCCAGCCGTTGGATACCTTACGTGCCCAACGCCGTATGTGCCCTGTAGCCTTTCAAAATGCTGTTGTCCGAACACCTCTTTGACGAGGCCTTTAGACTTTCTGGAATGTAGGTGGCCATTGTCACACACCGTCATTCCCGCAGCATCTTGTCCTCTATGCTGCAGCATTATCAATGCATCATATAGTTCTGTAAAACAGTTCTCTTGTTGGACGATTCCTACTATTCCACACATCAATAAAGCAAATAAACAAAAATATCAAAAAAAAATGTAAGCATTATATTAACTATAAATGAATTTAATACTACGGAACTCTCAAAAATAGACGGGTATACTTGAAGCACAAAGAATAGCAGCAGCATGTACCTTAAAAAACCAATACAGACTCCTGACATCATGCTAAATGTTCCATGGAATTTTGGAACATATAATGATGCCAAGAAATTTAGTAGAGGCATGCCTGCAAAAGCTAAAATTATCAGCACAAGGTTATATATATCATCGCCATAATTAAATCCTTGATCTTCAAAGTAGTTGTAAACTTCTGCGAAGTTGTTAATGACCAAAAAAATAAAAACAAGAAGAAAAGAAAGATAGACCAGCTCCTTTAACAAGCCATTTTTTTGAACCCTAAAAAAAAGGAGAATAAAACCTGTGCCAAGAAGGATGTCTAAAATACTAAATGTCATATTTTCCACTCAAGAATCTGCAAGTCGTCTAAACCGAAATCTGTACCAAGAAGCTCAAGAGCAAAATCAAGTTGCGATCTATCAATATAGGGGCCTACAAACAAAGCGCCATCTTCTGAAAACGTTAAGAACCCTTGGTTAAAAAGAACATCATTGATCTGATCCATTGCTTCCTCATTTAGCTCAGTAATTTTAACCACCCAAGTCTTTGGGGTTCCATCAAAATTTAAATTTATAGTTTTAGATGAATCATAATAGTTGGTTTCATTAAATTTGGTTTCTATTGTAGATAAATCATTCTCAAATACCTCTATCTGATCTTTGTAAAGACTCTCAGAAAGGAGCGCTTGATCTGTCTGGAAAAATTGGTAAGCGCTATAGCTAACGAAAGTTACGTAAGATATTGTTGCAACAATTAAGAGTCCTAAAATATTTTTGATTGTTTCTCTCAAATTTACTCCAATATTAACAGCATCTTCTCGAAGAAGTCTCTTATATCTTTTCTATCAACAATTTTATCGACAAAGCCCATCTCAAGTTGTTTTTCTGCCGTTTGAAAGTCTTTTGGTAGTTCTTCTTTTACAGTATCTTGTATAACTCTTTTTCCAGAGAAGCCAATTCTAGCTTTGGGTTCAGCAACAATCAGATCACCAAGCATCGCAAGACTCGCTGTAACTCCTCCATAACAAGGATCAACTAAAATAGAAATAAATGGTAATTTTGATTTTTTAAGTTTTTTTACTGCCGCTGCAGTTTTTCCCATCTGAAATAAAGAAATCATTGATTCTTGCATTCTTGCTCCTCCACTTGTGGAGAAACATATAAGAGGCAGTTTCTTCTCAACCGCATAATCTACTGCATGAGCAAACCTCTTGCCCACAACACCACCCATCGAGCCTCCTAAAAAATCAAACTCAAAAATGGCTGAAACTACATGCTTACCCTTTATTTTTCCATGGCCAATTGAAATAGCTTCATCTGAAGAGGTTTTCTTTTTTGCTTCAGAAAACCTGTCTTTGTACTTCTTAGTATCTTTGAAGTCCAATAGATCCTTAAATTCTTCATGCTGGTTAAGGTCTACATAGCTGTCTTTATCAAATGTTACCTCAATACGTTGTTCAACATTTATTTTGAAGTGATGAGAACATTTTGAGCAAACATAGGAATTTTTTTTCAGCTCAGGAATGTACAGAATTGATCCACAACTATCGCACGAACGCCATAAGCCCTCAGGAACTTTACTATCCTTATCACCAAGTGTTTGTGAAAAGTTTCTTTTAATATTTGGAATTAAGTCTTTTATCCAGTTCATAAGATTTCTATATCGTCTTGCAAATATTCTACATCATCGTATCTTGGACCAATGAAATATAAGCCAGAGGGTGAAACGGTCTTGCCAGCAAGTCTTCGATTCTTAGCTTTAATTATTTGAGTAAAATCCATAATTCTTATTTCTTTTTTCCCAACATCTATTAAAGTCCCAACAATTATCCGCATCATATTTAACATAAAGGCGTTTGCTGTTATTCGTATAATTATATACTTATTAACTCTTGTTACTTCAGCAAAAGAAATCTTTCTATTAGATGACTTAGATTGACACCCAGAAGCTCGAAAAGATGAAAAATCTTTTTCTCCAAGCAGTTTCTGGGCAGCTGAATTCATTTTTTTTTCGTCCAAAGAATCACTGCACCATAAAGATCTCATGCCATCAATACCACCAGGCGTCTTACTATTCCTAATTAGATAAACATATGTTCTTGAAATAGCTGAAAATCTTGCATGAAAACAATTATTTACTTTAAAAACATTCTTTATAGTTATATCCCTTGGCAAATATCGGTTCGCACCTTTAACCCATGAATCTGAAGATCTTTTAGACTTAGTATCGAAGTGAATAACTTGATTTAAGGCATGAACACCAGTATCTGTTCTCCCAGAACAGACAACGTTAATCTTTTCGTTTCCAACCTTACCTAGTGCTTCCTCTAAGTGATATTGCACAGTTTTTTTTGTATTTCTCTGTATCTGAAAACCATGATATTGCGTTCCCTCATATTCAACTTGAGCAAAATATCTAATCATTTAGTTATGCGTTTCTTAAGTTTTATAATTGTTTCTGTTTGGATGGAATTTAGTTTCTGTTTTTCAAGCTGCGCTGCTAATTTCCTAGCTTTGGAAAACTCTTCCATATTAATGTATGCAATTAATAAGTCTATTTTTTGTGTTATTGGGTCAGAGCTTATTTCATTATTTTGATTCTCAAAAATCTGATTCCCTAAATTATGATTGCTTGTTATTTTTTTTACTCTGTTAGATCTAATCTCTGCTACAAGCAAAAAGATAAAAACAATTAGAGCTATCAAGCCACCAGCCAAGTATTCTTGTTGAATATTCAATTGGTCAATGCAATTATAAATTTCAAAGAAAATATTTTTTAAATCTGCTAAATTTTTTGGAAATGCTTGCTCTGTTAAGTTTTTACATGAGTCGGAGTAAGCGCTAGATACTATTAAAAATAAAAATTGAACTTTGAATTTAAGATCTTTCAATATTAAAACATTGTCCTTTATCCAGTAAATATTGGTCAAGGATTGTTAAAGCTGCCATTGCCTCTAGAATTGGCACAGCTCTTAAGCCCACACAAGGATCATGTCTACCTTTAACCTGCAAATCAACCTCTTCATTATCTTTGTTTACTGTAGTTGTTTTTTGGGAAATGCTTGATGTTGGTTTAAGTGATACATATAGATCAATATCTTCTCCATTAGAGATGCCACCAATAATTCCTCCAGAATTATTTGAAAGAAACCCTGCTTTGACCATTAGATCTCTATTTTCTGAACCTTTCATTTCTACAACACTAGTGCCAGCACCAATTTCCACTGCCTTTACAGCGTTTACACTCATCATTGCTTTTGCAAGCTCTGCATCAAGTTTTGAGAATACTGGGGATCCTACACCTGGCATTAGGCCAGCAACCCTAACCAAAATTTTTGCACCAACTGAATCTTGCTCTTTATTGAGAGCTTGGAAGAAAGTTTCAAGTTCACTGATTTTTTCTAAATCTACAAAATTGAAGTCATTTTTAGCTCCCTCTGAGATGGATACTTTATTGGCTCTAATTTCTCCTATTTGCACAACTCCTGCTGAGATACTGATGCCAAGTGTTGCTAAAATTTTCTTTGCTATTGCTCCGCCTGCAACACGCATTGCTGTTTCGCGGGCACTGGCTCTTCCACCTCCTCGGTAGTCTCTAATTCCATATTTTTGTTGATAGGTATAATCAGCATGACCAGGACGAAATTTATCTTTAATATCCTCATAGTCTTTTGATTTTTGGTCTTTGTTTTTGATAATTAGGCCAATAGGAGTTCCAGTGGTTTTGCCTTCAAAGACACCTGATAGAATTTCAACAGCATCGTCTTCTTTTCTTTGAGTTACATAACGTGACTGCCCTGGTTTTCTTCTGTCTAATTCATCTTGAATATCCTCAGTAGTGAGAGGTATATTTGGCGGACATCCATCAATGATTGCGCCAAGAGCGATACCATGGCTTTCACCAAAGGTAGATAGTTTGAAAATTGTTCCAAATGTATTTCCAGACATATTATTTGTATATTTTCTTTAGAATATCGTAAATTTCAATATCTGAAATCTTTGGTGAGTTATAAGCTTCACATAAATATGCCTGATCAAGCTCCAAATAAACAAGGCTGTTTTCAAATTTTTGCTTAAGGTAAGGTTTCGATTCATCTCTTCTCTCCCTGTGGCCCAATGGATAAATCACTTCTTCTTCAAGCACTTTGCCATTTTTAAGAGTCACAATTACTTTATTGGGTATAGCTCTTTCATCTAGATTGTAATACCTCCTGGTATATTCATTATTTTCTGATGTTGATGTAATTTCTCTCAGCATATCAATTCTTGAGTCTGATGCAGCTTCGTCGGTGTAAGAATTGGCATCTAAACTTCCAGTCAACAAACACCTTGCCACAATATATTCAATGCAGTGGTCTCTGTCGGCATAATTTGTCAATGGTCCTTGTTTTGAAATAATCCTCACACCGGGTTCTTGTGTGTGAATATTAATGCTTAGAATATCATCGTAATCAATTTGGGAATGTAATTTTATTGCAGCTTCAGCAGCCGTCTGAGCATGAAATTCAGCAGGAAAATTTACTTTATAAAGAATATTGTCCATAACATAAGAATTTAGTTCACGCTTAAGCTCGATTGGGTTTTCGCCCATTAAAACATCATTGAAGCCCCATGTCTGTGCTGAAATAGCTGACGGATAATGTTCATCACTAACTTCTGTAATGAAAGCAAGTTTAACCCCTCTAGCACTTGCATCTCCTGCAGCCCAACTTTTTCTTGCCCCTGTATTTGGAAAATGACGATAGGTTCTTAAGCTTTGTCCGTCAACGAATGCATTGCTGATCACAGCGCTCATTTGATTATGATCGTGTCCTAACATTTTCGATGCCACGGCAGCTGATGCAATTTTTACTAAAACAACATGGTCTAGACCTTCTTTATTGAAACTATTCTCTATTGCTAAAGTGCCTTGGATTTCATGTGCAAGGACCATAAAATTTAAAACATCTTTAAAACTATATATTTTTCCCCTTGCACTTTTGAGGTAATCAGTTAAAGCCAATATAGCTGCCAAATTATCAGACGGATGCCCCCACTCCTTAGCAAGCCAGGTATCATTAAAGTCAAGCCACCTTATCAGTGAGCCATTTAAAAAAGTAGCATCAATAACATTTGTTTTAATATCGGTGCCGATTACTCCTACTGTACCTGATGAATCAGAAATGTATGGAAGTGCACAAAAACTCTTTACTTTGTCATGCTCAAGCGCAAGAAAAGCACAGGATAGACTATCAAAAAAACATCTTTTTGCTTCTTGCAGCGAAGACTCATCTGCAGTGTATGCCTGAGCATAGTTAGCAATCTTTTGAATTACTGGATCAAACTTGGACATTACCTTGAATCTATATCAACCCAGTTTCTATCTTCTGGGCCAATATACTCAGCACTTGGTCTAATGATTCTGTTATTGCTTCTTTGTTCAAAAGCATGTGCTGACCAGCCTACAATTCTTGCAATGGCAAAGAGAGGTGTAAATAAATCAGTTGGGATGCCAATATAGTGATATGCAGGTGCCATAAAGAAATCTGTATTTGGAAATAATTTCTTTTTTTCCCACATGTAGGCTTCCATCTCTGCAGCTGCATCGTGTAGCAATTTATGATCATGCTCGAGAGAAAGTTTCTCAGAAAATTTCTTAATAATGTTGCTTCTAGGATCTTTAATTGAGTAAACAGCATGACCAAAACCCATAATTTTTTCTTTATTTTCGAACTTTTGATCAACAAAGCTTTTCACTTCATCAACTGAATTAATTTGTTGTAACATTTTCATTGCTTCTTCGTTCGCTCCGCCATGCAAAGGGCCACGCAAACTGCCAACTGCTGCAGTTAGACAAGAATGAAGGTCTGAAAGTGTTGATGCACAAACTCTACCGGTGAAAGTTGATGCATTGAATTCATGCTCAGCATACAAAGTTAAAGATACATCCAAAGTCTTCTTATCAAGCTCTGGTATATCTTCCTGTCTTAATAATTTAAGAAAATGTCCTGCTACTGATCTTTCATCTGAGGCTTGGTTTACTCTGACTCCATGATGGGAATAGTTATACCAATAAACAATTGCTGTAGTGGTTACTCCAATCAATCTTTTAGCAACTTTCAATTGATCTTCAAACGTTTTTTCAGGTTCAATGACTCCCATATAAGAGATAATTGTTCTGACTACTTCCATAGGGTGTGCTGAGGATGGTATTGATTCAATAACATTTACGAGGGGGTCAGGCATTTTCCTTTGAGATAATAATTCTTCTTCGAACTCATTAAGTTCGGAAGATGTTGGCAATTTGCCTAAGAGCAATAAATAAGCCACCTCTTCGAAGGAAGCGTTTTCAGCAAGGTCTTCAATGCTGTAGCCTAAATATCTAAGGCTGCCTTCTTGCTCTACTGTTGATAGTGATGTTTGTCCTGCAGACTGACCTCTTAAACCTGCACCTTCTAATTTCTTCATTATTTGATTTCGTAAAAATTGATTCCTCTTTTTATAATTTCACGGCCATTCGACTTTCTCCACCTATTGGTATCTCTTAAGCTGAAAACACAACCGCAATATTCTTGCTTATAGAATTTTTCTTGTTTGGAGATTTCTAGCATTCTGGATGAGCCGCCCTGTTTTCTCCAATTAAAATCCCAAAATGTAAGATTATTATACTTATTTGCTGCTCGTAAGCCAGCGCCATTAATCTGGTTTAGATCTTTCCACCGAGAAATACCGAGAGTTGTTGCAAAAACATCAAAACCATTTTCATTTGCATATAAGGCGCTTCTCTCGAATCTCATGTCAAAGCATACAGTGCATCTCTCACCTCTTTCTGGCTCATCTTCCAAGCCCTTTACTCTTTCAAACCAATTATCTCTATCGTAGTCAGCATCAATAAAATCAAAACCAAGCTTTTCTGCAAATCTAATGTTCTCCTCTTTTCTAATTTCGTACTCTTCTCTTGGATGAATATTTGGATTGTAGAAATAAATTGTTGTATCAATACCTGAGGCTGCAACTGCTTCCATTATTTCGCCAGCACATGGTGCACAACAACTGTGCATCAATAATTTTTTTCCTCTATTTGGCATAGTAAGTTTTGGTCTCTCGAAATTTTCTAGATTATATAAATTCATTTTAGTAAATAATTTTTTAAATCGTTGTAACTATCAAAGCTAAGTATATCTGGTCTTGAGTTCTTAATTTCTTTTGGAGCAAATATAAATGCTCCATTAGATTCATCGATCATCTGAATATCATTGTACGAATCACCCATACAAAAACACTCATAATTCATTGATTTAAATCCTTTTACTACATTTCGTTTGGGTTCGTTCTGTCTTTTACTATACGACTCTATATAATCATCTTTAATATTAAGGTGGTGGCAAAGAATAGGGTAATCTCCCAATTTTTCGATCAAAGGTAAAGCCAACTCATAAAAAGTGTCAGAAACAATAACAATTTGATACCTGTCTTTAAGAGAGTTTAAAAATTCTTTTGCGCCCTGATATGGATCAATAGTCTTAAGAAAGTCTTTAAGGTCTGAGTACTTAATAGCATTATTTTGTAGGGCTTCCATACGCATATTCATTAGATCTTCAAAATCAGGAATCTCTCTTGTTGTTGAGCTAAGTTCTGGGATATTGTAATTACGCCCAATTTCTTGCCAAATTTCAGGAGCAAGGGTGCCTTCTAAATCTGTGCAGAGAATTTTCATGTATTATTAATGCCGTATGGTACATGACCAGTGGATACATGACTAGTTGCCTCTGCACAATTTTCTGTTAAATCGTCAAAAAATATATCTGCATTGAACCCTTTGAGGAATTTACCTTTTGCGAGCCCTCCAAGAAAAAATGTTTCATCAATACGAATTTTTTCTTTTCTGAGAGTTTTGATCACTCTCTTATGCGCAGGTGCAGCTCTAGCTGTAACAAGAGCTATTCTTATAGGACAATCATCCACAGGAAAATTTGACTGAATAAAATTTAATTTCTTAAGGAATCCATTGAACGGTCCAGGAGTAATAGGTTCCTCTGATTGGCCTTCTTCAACCAGATACTTCTTTAACCCCTTCTTTTTATACATAACTTCAGATTCATCTGAAAAAATTACGGCATCCGCGTCAAAAGCTATCCTTAATTCTTTTCTTTCAGAAAAATTTACCTTACTAGTAAAAATATGTGCAGCCGCAATATTTGTTTTGATAGCTTTCTTTACATCTTCTACATCTGCAGATAAAAATAAATCAATGTCCAATGCATCTACATAAGGAAATGGACTTTCACCTCCTGAAAATACTGCTCTAGTTATTTCAAGCTGATATTTTTCTATGGAATTAAATATTCTTAATCCAGTATCTGAGCTATTTCTTGACAATAAAATAACTTCTACGATTTTTTCTTTTTTTGAGTTCATGCTGAGCAGCTTTTCAACCAACGGGAATGCTACGCCTTTCTCAAGGATGTTTTTCTCATGTTTTTTTTGAAACTTGGCGTATTTTTCAATGCCTTTTTCTTTAAAAACCTTATGGCTCTCATTCATATCAAATAGAGCTCTAGAACTGATTCCTACTTTTAGAATTGTCATATAGTTTGAAAAAAATATAATTTACTGTATATAATTACAGTATATGATAAACCTAACCAATCAACAGATCAAAGTATTTGAGGTAATTAAAGACCATGTTGTAGCGAATGGATTCCCGCCAACACGAGCAGAAATAGCAAAGATTCTAAATTTTAAATCAGTCAATGCTGCTGAGTCGCATATTAAAGCTCTAGTGAAAAAGGGTGCAATTGAAAAGGTTCCAGGCTCATCTAGAGGCATAAAGCTTGTTGAAGAAACAACAGGAATTCCTTTGATAGGAAAAGTTGCTGCAGGGTCTCCAATAACAGCTATAGAGAATATTGAAAAAACAATTCCAGTGAATCCTTTAAATAAACTTGTTGATTTCTTTTTACGAGTTGAGGGGGATAGCATGATAAATGCTGGCATTCTTGAAAATGACTTGGTAGGCGTAAAGCATTCAAAAGTTGCTGAAAATGGGCAAATAGTCGTTGCAAGAATAGATGAGGACGTTACCTTAAAAAGGTTCTATAAAGACAACAAAGGAGTAAGGCTTGTTGCTGAAAACAATAACTACAAAGACATCTTAGTTAATGAACAGCAATTTTTTTCCATCGAGGGGCTGGCTGTTGGAATTGTAAGAGAGAATTTAAATTAGTGCACGACTCTGTTGTCGTTATCTTTTCTAAAAAACGTTTCCATTAGTTCTTCGTCAAAGGTCTCCAAATCAATATCAGCGTTTAAAGTTTCAATTCCTGCTTTAATCATTTCCTTGGCCACATCAAATTCCATCCCATTTAAAAGAGCTTTCACATCTTTTGAGAACTCAATTTTAACTATGGGGGCGTCTTTAGCATCTGACCTCCTAAGAACAACAACTCCTTCGGAAACTTCCACTAGCTCAAGATATTTGGTCATAATCTATTATTGGGTTCTTTTGATAATTAATAAAGGGTTTTGAGTCAATCTCTTTTCTTTTCTTTCCAAGAACCATTCTCATGTACAAAAAAGTATTTCTTTTTCTTGTTGTCTTTTTCCGCTGATAGATAGTGAGTGCCTCCTTTTCTGTTAAATCTAATGACTAAGCTATCGCCCTCTAGATCCTCAGTTGGTGCATTAGCAAAATACTTATACTTTTCTGGCAATTCATTTACAACCCCCTTAATTTCAGATATTAAAGGTGCTCTAGTTTCTCTATTTTTTGGAAATTGTGATGCTGCTAAAAAAAGCCCTTTCATACTATCTCTCAAAAGATAAAAATCATCACACTTCTGACATCGAATATTTTCTAATTTAATTGGGTCCATAAAAACTGGCTTTAGATCACCATTTTTTAATAACTGCCTAGTCGCAGAACAAGATTCACTTTGGCAAGCAAAGTATTTACCAAATCTGCCAAGTTTTAGCTCCATTTGAGAGCTACACTTATGGCAATCAATAAGTTCTTCATCTTCATTTTTTGGTTTAATGAATTCTCCATGCTTTAATTTCGTACCAGAACAAATAGGAGAGTTAGAACAAATATCAAGCTTAGTTTTTTCATCAATGATAAATCCATCCATAGACGATCCACACAAACTACATTTCTCTTTGTTGAATATACTTTCTGCTTCCTTGTCATCGTTTTCAGAAAATAAATCGACAGATAATAATGATTTGGTGTTT
Source organism: SAR86 cluster bacterium (assembly GCA_016779525.1). GTDB lineage: Bacteria > Pseudomonadota > Gammaproteobacteria > Magnimaribacterales > TMED112 > TMED112. The sequence goes on from JADHNL010000014.1 coordinate 19,187, forward strand.
TTGCATTGGTCATCTTCATCTGTGTATCCTTGGCAACCCAAAAACTGACCTGATTGATTTGTTCTTAATTGCATTTTCCTATTCTTATCACATGAATCACAACTCAATTCCGTATCAATAGGAGAGTTTCTTTCCATTTTTTGATCTGCATCTGTCTTTGCATTCTTAAATTCTTGGTAAAATTCAGATAAAATAATTTGCCATTCCTTTTTTCCTTCAGCTATTTCGTCAAGGTTTTGCTCCATCCCTGCTGTAAAACCATAGTCCATTATTTTTTCAAACGATTGCTCAAGTCTATTTGAGACCAAATTAGCAATTTTAGTTGCATATAATCTTTTTGATTCGCTCTTTACATACCCTCTTTCCTGAATATTCGTAATAATCTCTTGGTAAGTGGATGGTCGTCCAATTCCTCTCTTTTCTAATTCCTTTACAAGGCTCGCTTCTGAATATCTTGAAGGAGGTTTGGTAAAATGCTGAGATTTATCAGCTTTAACTATATCCAGAGATACATCCTCAGAAAGTTCCGCTAAATTGTATTCAACATAGCCAGAATTCTTCCCAGGAGGCATAACCTTATAAAAACCATCAAAACTTATTGAGCTAACAGAAGTATCAAAAAAACAATTTTCAGCTGATGCTTTGATGCTATTAACAACTATCTCTGGTTGTGGCATTTGTGAAGCAACAAACCTCTCCCAGATCAACTTATAGAGTTTTTTGTGCTCTTCACTAAGAGCAATATCGTTGTATTTTAAGTTTACGTCTGTAGGCCTTATAGCTTCATGAGCTTCTTGAGAATTGCTTGCCTTCGAAGAAAAGTTTCGAGGTGTGCTGTATTTCTCACCATATTCATCCAATAAAAATTGTTTGCAATTGCTTTGAGATAAAGCACTTAAATTTGGGGAATCGGTTCTCATATAAGAGATGTATCCACCGGTATAAAGATCTTGAGCTAATTTCATGGTTTTAGAAAGGCTAAACCCTAGAAATGAACTTGATGTTTGCTGGAGAGTTGAAGTAATGAAAGGTGGCTTAACAGGGATTTTTCTTTTTGTTGTTTCATTCTTGAGTATTAAAAGCTCTGCTTTAAGCAGTTTCTCTACCAGCTCATTTGCTTGTTGTTCATTGCTTAAATTCAATTCAGATTTTTTTGTATTTAATTTAAAAACAATATTTCTATCTTTATGTTTGATAGTTATTTCAATTTCCCAATATTCTTTGGGGTCAAAGGATTTGATCTCTTTTTCTCGCTCAACCACTAACTTCACAGCCACAGATTGCACTCTACCAGCAGATAATTTTCCATAACTGCCAATTTTTTGCCAAAGGATTGCCGATAGATCGTAGCCTACAATTCTATCTAAAATTCTTCGAGTTTTTTGTGCATTGATTAAACCATCATCAAGCTCACTTGGGTTTTCGAAAGCTCTTTCGATTGCAGGCTTAGTTATTTCATTGAACCTAACTCTTTTATAATTGAATTTTTTGCCAAGGATTTCTTTTAGGTGCCAAGCAATGGCCTCCCCCTCTCTGTCTAAGTCAGTTGCCAAAAAAATATTTTCAACCTTTTTAGCAGATGTTTTTAAGTCTTTAACAACCTTTTCTTTTTTGGGATCTATTTCATAATTAACATCCCAATTATTAAGATCAATAGCTTTGGCTCCTTTTGGAAGACGCCTAACATGCCCAACACTAGATTTAACAACATACTCCTGTCCAAGATACTTATTGATTGTTTTGGCTTTTGAGGGTGACTCAACAATTACCAGTGTTTTACTTGCCATTTTGTACGATTCTTTTAATTAAACTTGGTCCCTCATAAACAAATCCTGTATAGATTTGAACGAAATCAGCGCCAAGGTCTAATTTTTTGTTATAAGAATCTACATCAAAAACACCACCGACTGCAACAATAATTTTTTCGGGCTTTAGATTTTTCTTAAAAAAAGTAAGAAGCTTATTTGATTTATCTTGGAGCAATTTTCCTGAGATGCCACCATTAATGCCCGCTGCTCCGGATTTAATTTTAAGATTATTATCAACTGTAGTATTAGAAACTATAACCCCGTCTAAATCAGAATTATTAAGTATCTCAATCAACTTGATATAAGCATCATCCTTCTCATCAGGAGAAAATTTAATCAAGATTTTTGGCTTATCAGTGCTCGTGGATCTTTCTGCTGATATTTGGCGTATTAAATCTTCAAAATGGAGAGGATCATGCATATTTCTTAGACCAGGAGTATTTGGAGAAGAGATATTTATTGCAATGTAGTCTGCATGACTACTGAATGCTTTATATAAAATAAAATATTCTTCAAGAATATTTTCAAATTTTGTATTTTTATTTGGTCCAATATTTATGCCCAAGGCACCTCTTTTCTTCAAACCTTTTAGATTTGACAACATAGCTTCCATACCATGATTGTTAAAACCTAAACTATTGATAAGAGATTCATTTTTATTTAAGCGGTGTAATCTTGGTTTGGGATTGCCAGGTTGTGCTTTCGGTGTAACAGTTCCAACCTCAATTAAACCAAAACCAATATCCTCAAGTTCTGAAATAAGCTGGCCATTTTTATCAAATCCTGCTGCTAAACCTATTTTATTACCAACTCTAAGACCTTTAATGAGTTGACTTTTATGAGAGTTAAATCTGTAAATCCTAGAAAATAGTTTTAAATATATATGTGAAAGGCGGTGAACAAGTTCTGGTGGCAGCAGAAATAAAAATGTTCTTAGTAGTTTATAAATTTCAATATTCCTTTAATAAATTTTTTAAATCATCAGAGATTTCAGGGTGCTTAAGACCTAATTCAATATTTGCTTTCAAATAGCCAATTTTACTTCCACAATCGTACCGACGCCCTTGAAATTTGATGCCAACGAAATTAGATATCTGTTTTTCAATAGCGTCTGTAATTTGAATTTCACCATTTTTCCCAGGGGTTTTTTCATCAATTGAATTGAATATAGATTGATTAAAAATATAGCGTCCCACAACAGCTAAATCAGATGGAGCTTCAGAGGGATCAGGTTTTTCGATGATACCGCTTAGATGAAAAACATCGTCCTGTTGCTCATTAAATGAAATAACCCCAAATTTTGATATATCTTTTGAGGGTACTGCTTCCAATGCTATTACTTGCTTATCTTTCTCTAACACTATATCAATAAGCTGAGAGGTAACATTTTTGCCCTCATTAATTATCAAATCATCTGCTAGAATCACAGCAAAATATTCATTTTGTTCTATTAAATGTTGAGCACAACTGATTGCATGACCTAATCCTTTAGGCTCATCTTGCCTAACAAATGTAAATTTAGAATCTTTCCCGCCTACTTTTGATATCAATTTCAATAAATCATCTTTTCCATCATTCTTGAGTCTTTGTTTTAAGTCTAAGTTTTCGTCAAAGTGATCTTCTATTGCCCTTTTTGCGTGATGAGTCACAAAAATAAATTCATTTATTCCTGCTTCTAAAGCCTCTTCGACAGCGTATTGGATAATAGGCTTATCAATAATTGGCAACATTTCTTTTGGTGTAGCTTTAGTTGCTGGAAGAAACCTCGTTCCAAAACCAGCTACAGGAAATACTGCTTTCTTGATGTTCATGGTCGGATGATTATACAAAAAGTGGGGGCTTTCATCTAATTTTCAGGTTCTTTATTTAGACTCCAATTAAGCTTGGATCTACATATTTGATAAAAATCATACCCTTTAGGGTGTACCAACTTAAATTTCCTATCTGCACTCCTCACACTAAAAGATAAATTACTATTCTCTAACATTATTTCCTGATTACCATCAAGAATAATGAGAGACTTAAGTCCTGAAGGAATCTTTAACACATTGACCTCAATAACCTTTTTATTAGAAACAATCAATGGACGTGCTGAAAGAGATAATGGATTCAAAGGCGTTACCACAAAACCCTCTATCTCAGGTGACAAAATAGGACCACCTGCGGAAAGAGAATAAGCGGTTGAACCGGTTACGGTTGAAATAATAAGGCCATCAGAACTTTTTCTATATGCTAAAGAATCTTCTATTTTTACTTCAAAATCTATTAATTTATAGCTTTTTTCAGTGTGCAAGACTGCTTCATTGAATGCATGGTATCTGTTGCCGTTGTAGCTACACTCTATGACATCTTTTTCTTCAATCTCATTGTTGCCTTGTAGAATATCTAAAAGATTTTCTTTTATTTTACTGGGTTCAAGATCTGCCATAAAACCAACCCTTCCGAGATTGATACCAAGAAAGTGGCATTTTAGAAAGCTAAATTTTTTTGCTGCTGATAGCATTGAGCCATCTCCTCCAATAACTAACACAATGTCAAAGTCATTCGCAGGAAGGTCTTTTTCTTCATCATAAAGTGCAAAATTAAAGCTATTTTTTGACAAGAGGTCTTTAACCTCTTGTAATATAGGTTTTGATTTCTCTTTGTGGAATGCAACCACTAATGCTTTACTAAACTTAACCATTGAATAAAAAAATAACTCAATTAATAAAATACTTAAATAGTTCTTCAATTATAACTATTTTATCGGGCGCTGGCTTAAGTACAGCATCTGGTTTGCCTGATTTTAGGACAAATGATCAAGGTTTTTGGAAAAAAAATAAACCTGTTCACTTTGGTGAGTTTGTGCAATCAAAATCTGCACGCATCAAATCCTGGCAAAATAACCATGCTATAAGAGCTTCGATAAAAGATAAAAAGCCTAGTTTAATGCATGGATACATAGTTGAGCTTCTAAGGAAGAATAAATTGAATACTCACATAACACAGAATATTGATGGTTTGCATTATCTAGAGGAAATTAAATCACAGATAATCGAACTGCACGGCTCGGTGTTTAATGCATCTTGTTTAAATTGTCTTAAAAAATATGATCCAGCAACTTTCTATAAATCCAAAGTCAAAGAATTAGGTTCTACAAGTTGTACATCTTGTAATGATGGTTATGTTAAAACTTCAACCATTTCTTTTGGGCAAAAATTGGATGAGCAACAGATAAAAAAAGCAACTTTAGCATCTAGGCGGTGTGACTTATTTATTTGTTTAGGTACTTCCTTGAAAGTTTCTCCAGCTAATCAATTTCCCCAAAAAGCAAAAGCCAGAGATGCCAATTTAGTTATCATTAATAGAGAACCTACACCACTTGATGCAATTGCAGATTTAGTAATCTATGATGACCTAGATAGTATTTATGAAAAAATTAAGTGACTCACTAAACAAATTACTGGAAACATTCCAACGCCTCAGGGATCCCAATGATGGATGTCCATGGGATAGAGAACAAGATTTCAAATCAATTGCAGACTGCACTTTGGAGGAGGCTTATGAGGTGGTAGATGCAATAGACAGAGAAAATTATGAAGACCTTAGGTCTGAACTTGGTGACCTCTTATTTCAAATTGTTTTTCATGCAGGCATGGCAGAGGAAAGTGGAAAATTTGACTTACAAGATGTCATTGAAGAAATTAATTCAAAACTTACTCGGCGCCATCCCCATATATTTGGAGAT